>JABFSC010000571.1 GCA_013140885.1 Deltaproteobacteria bacterium
GCTTCGCTCCGGTCCGTCCCGAAGAACGGGATCGGTCCATGCTCACCATGACCCGCGTCGAAGCGATTCCGTATGCGTCGATGAAAGCGGGCATGCCGTGGGATTGGGTGACCTTCCCGGACTACCTCAACAGCATTGAGCGCACGCCAAAAGGCATCAATCTGTTACCCTACGTCCCGGTCGCGCCAATTATGATTTGGGCGATGGGCCTGGACGGCGCCAAGTCCGGCAGAATGCCCACCGAGAAAGAAACCCAGGAGATGTGCCGCTTGATCCATGAAGGCATGGACGCCGGTGGTTGTGGCTGGTCGTCGCAACGACTCGGTGCCAATAGCATTCAGATGGACTATGACGGCACACCGATGGTGACGGACATCATGCACGATGAAACCTGCATGGCCTTCGCGCGAGTCCTCGCCGAACGTAACGAGGGATTTATCCAGTCGATCTTTCTGTCGCCCGATGGCAAGAACGAAAGCGCGCAACGCCACTTCGAGGACCTAGCGCGCGTGAGCGGACGCCCGATTCTGTACAACGTGGTCCAAGCCAGTGACCGCTTCCCGGAACGCCATCGCAATCAGCTTGCGTGGCTGGAACGCTGCCGGGCCGAAGGGCTGCGCATTTATGGGCAGGGCGTCACGACCGATCCGAGTTTCGTGTTCACCTTCGAGGACTGGAACCTGTGGGATGATGATCCGGCGTGGCTCGATGCGACCGTGGGAACACTGGAAGAACGGCGGACCAAACTGGCCGACCCCGCGCGGCGTCCAGGGCTCAAGAAAGAGACCTCCGGGCTGATCAGTGACTCCTTCGATGCCATTACCGTGCTCTCCGTCAAACGGCCCGATATGAAGGATTGCGAGAATCTGACCCTCAAGGAAATCGGACAACGCCAAGGCAAACATCCCGTCGATGCGATGCTTGACCTCGCGGTAGCGGATAATCTGAAGACCGAGTTCTTTACCACCATTGGATGCAGTCTCTCCTCCTTGTCCGAGGTGGTGCGCTCCGACCTCACGCTGCTCGGCGTGTCGGATGGTGGCGCGCACACCAAGTTCTTCACCGCCGGCCGGTATCCCACCGAAACCATTCAGCGGCTGGTGCGTGACAATCAAGTGCTGAGCTTGGAAGAGGCGCATTGGAAGTTAAGCGCGCTTCCGGCTTGGTGCGCGGGATTCCGTGACCGTGGGACGCTGCGTGAAGGGTCGCCCGCCGACATCGTCATGTATGACTACGACAACCTGAAAGTGCTCCCCGTGGAGGTCGCCCACGATATGCCAGGCAACGAATGGCGTCGTGTGCAGCACGCGGAAGGGTATCACTACGTGTTGGTCAACGGCGAAGTGACGATCAAGGACGATCAGCCCACCGGTGTCACGTCTGGCCGTCTCCTGCGCCACGGGCAGGGATAACCCCACACCAGACCACAACGCGGTTCGGGACAGAGAGCGTTCTTCCCGCCTCTCTGTCTCACCCCTCCTTCCCCCGGCCTTGCCTCTTCGGAGTTTCCTCTATGAATTTTGCGTGGGCGCATAAATGGATCAAAACCTTTAGTGACAGCGCGGACAAGGTCGTGGACTTGTACGCAGACGTCTTTCTCTTCGAGGACCGGCTGCTCGGTCAACGGATCTCCGACAAGGAGGAGCTGCGCCGTGCGTTCAAGGTCTTCGAAAATACCACGCCGCCGGGTCTGGCTGGGACCAATGTGTTCGAGGTCTTGTCCTACACCGGCGACGCGCAGCATGGCGTGATTGAGTGGGTGTGGCAAGGCAAGCATGTCGGCGAGTTCCTTGGTGTCCCAGCGGCGGGGAAAGAAACCACCGTGCGCGGGATGACGCTGCATACATATGAGAATGGCAAGATCACCCGGGAAGCGACCTTTTGGGATGCGGTCTCCGCGCTCCAACAGCTTGGCGCGTTGCCGCCCACGGTGGAGTATTGGAAAGAGACGGGTCGTCCGTCGTAAAGGAAAAGGTGTCTCACCATGAACAATGTGAAATTTAGTCTGTTCTTGCCGACCGGAGATTTCGCCAAAGCCCGGGCGGCGGCGGAATGGGCCGATACCCACGGCTTTTATTCCGTCTCCATCAACGATCATTTCTTCTCACCCCTCGCGTCGCCTCAGACCCCACAATTGGAATGCTACGCGACGCTGAGCGCCATCGCGGCCGTGACCAAGAATGTGCGCCTCGCGCCCTCGGTGACCGCGATGTCCTTCCGCTCTCCGGCCATGCTCGCCAAGATGACCGCGACCCTCGATCACATCAGCAATGGCCGCTTTATCTTTGGTGTCGGTGCTGGGTGGCAGCGGTCCGAATATGACGCGCATGGCTATCCCTATCCCAACAACGTGGAGCGCCTCGACCAACTCAACGACGCCCTCAAGTTGATTAAAGCCATGTGGACACAAGAGGAGCCGACCTACCACGGGCGCTTCTTCTCGATTGATAAGGCGTACAACAATCCACGCCCGGTGCAGAAGCCGCATCCGCCCATCATGGTCGGTGGCGCGGGCAAGAAGCTGCTGCAAATCGTCGCCGCCGAAGGGCAGATCGCCAACCTCATTCCGCCCATCGTCAATGGGAAAGATTTCGCGCAAGACCCGGCGGCGGCGGTACGGTTTGACAAGGCGGAGCTGAAGCGTCGTATCAACATGTTGAACGGCTTCGTGGCCGAGGCCGGGCGCGCGCCTGGGTCCGTGGAAATCAGTGGCATCGCGATGGTCAATATCATGCGCGGTAAGAGTGAAGCGGACGCGGCGGTCAAGGCGACGGCGGCGGCGATGGGTTTTCCCAATGAAGAAGCGATGCGCGCTTCGCCGGTGGCGCTGATCGGGACTCCCGACGAGGTGCGACGGGAACTGCGCGCGCGCATCGAGGAATTTGGCATGACGTACTACATCGTGTTTCCGCGCTCGGACGAAGTGCGCGATATTTTGGCGAAGGAGATTCTGCCAGAATTCGCGCCCACGGGCGGGCACCGTTAAGTTGGCGAGTTTCGAGTTCCGAAAAAAGGAGGAGCAAACAATGGAGAAGCGCACTGTCAATTTCTTTAGCGAAGGGACGCGACTGGAAGGCGACCTGTTTCTGCCTGACGGGCTCAAGGCTGGCGAGAAGCGACCAGGGATCGTCCTATGCCACGGCTTCACTGGCCTGCGCGCGGGGATTCTGCCGGACTATGCCAAGGTCTTCGCCGAAGCGGGGTTTGTCGCGCTGACGTTCGACTATCGTGGCTTCGGCGGTAGTCAGGGCACCAAATGGCGGCTGATTCCGCTGGAGCAGATCGACGACATCCGCAACGCGATTACGTATCTGCAAGGACAGCCGCAGGTGGACGCGGACCGCATCGGCCTCTGGGGCACCAGCTTTGGTGGTGGACATGTGCCCTACACGGCGGGCATTGATACGCGCGTGAAAGCCGCGGTTGGCCAAGTCGGATTTGGCGATGGCGAGCGTTTGATTCTTGATTCCCGTGGGTATGCGGATCGAGTGAAACTCCGTCAGCAACTGCAAGCCGACCAGCACCGGCGTGTGACTGAAGGGATGGGCGGGACTCTCGACGCGATCACTATTCTGAACGCGGCGCAGACCCGCGCCTTTCTGGAGCCGCTGTTGAAGGACCATCCGACCATGCGATGCGAGCTGTCGTGTGAGACGGTGGAGAAGACGCTCGAATACAAACCGATTGACGTGGTCGATAAAATCTCACCGCGTCCGTTGTTGCTGATTGGCGCGCGTGACGACGATACCTGTCCGATCGAAGGATACGAAAAACTCTACGAGCGCGCGGGTGAGCCCAAGAAGCTGGTCGTGCTGCCGATCACGCACTATGAAATCTACTCGGGGAAATGGCTGGAGGAATCCTCCCGCCTGGCCCGTGAGTGGTTCACGCGCTTTTTGATGTAGGCGCATGACGATGAAAAGTTTCCAAGTGCTCCGAGCGGCGCTGGAGGGGAGTGCGGCGCATGACGGTCCACTCTCCAGCGCCCCTCGTCATGCTTCGGTCTGTGTCCTTGTCGCGGAAGCTGATCCCACTCCGCATATCTGTTTCATCCGCCGCGCGCGGTGGGACGGCGACCCGTGGTCCGAACATATTGCCTTCCCTGGCGGGTCGCGTACAGGCGACGAGACCGCGCTGGAAACCGTGCGCCGCGAAGTGCACGAAGAGGTTGGTGTCGCCATTGATGAGGATGCGGAGTTGGTGCAATTGCCACAACTCCGCATTCGACTAGCCGGGAAAGAAAAGCTGCTACTGCTCGATTCGTTTGTCTGTCATCTCACCGGATCGCCTCCTCCGTTACAGTGCAGTCCAGAGGTCGCGTCCGCGTTCTGGACCCCGGTGTCGGAGTTGTGGAGCGCGCGCAACCTCGATCACCTCGTGCTAGGTGACCACGGGGATGTCCTGGTCTATCCGGCGATCCGTCTGCCGCAGGGCACGGTGTTTGGGATTACCCTGCGCGTGCTGATGCTCTTGTCCGATCAACTCGGCATTCCCCTGCGGTACTTGGAAGAGATTCCGCTGCTGCGGCGCGCGACCTAGAACAACGGGTCCCCAGCTTCCAACCCCAGCAGCAGCCGCCCGGCTGGCCGATACATCTTGGGGTGCACCACGCCGTGCTGACACGCGGTCACGATGTCGCGCATGATCCGATCAAGCGGGTGGCTGCGATAGATCGCACTGGTCGCCGCCAAGTCATACATCGAAGTAATGACCTCCTTGGCGACACGGTGCACATCGATCAGCATGATGCGGTAGAGCGCGCGCTGGCGCGGCGTTAGCTTCTCCTTGCGATTCAGCGTTTCCCACACGTCGGTCAGGCTGGAGTAGGTAAAACTCCGCGCCGCGGCCAGCGCGCCTTCCGCGACCGCGATGGCCTCATGGACACGGGACTCGTCCCGCAGGAGACGAGTCCCGAATAGCTTGTGGGGGTCCGGCGCCAGTTCCTTGCGATTAGCCAATTCGATCACCGCATCAATGCCCGCGCGGGCAAGTCCCAACGGCACTCCGGCGTGAGTCACCAGAAAGAGTGGCGGAAAGCGATAGAGCGCGCCGGAGTAGGGCGGGCGCTCCGCGAAACTCCAGCTCTCGCTGAACGGGACGAAGACATCCGCGACCTCGAAATCGTGACTGCCGGTGCCGAGGAGGCCGGTGGTGTTCCACGTGTCGAGAATTTTGCAGGCGGCGGGCGGAAAGGTCATCACCCGCGTCTCCGGCTGACCGTTGGCGAGCAGGCGCGGTTTTCCGTTCTCAAAGACGACGCAGCCACCGACAAGGAGCGAGGCATGCTGACAGCCGCTGCCGAAGCGGTAACGACCAGTGACACGATACCCACCATCAACCACTTCCGCGCGTCCGACCGGCACGACTTGGCCAGCCAGGGAAAACCCGACATGGCCACACAGCCGTTGCGCGACCTCCGGGGCGAGGAACGCGCTGGCGAAACTGCCCGCTGACGAGATCATCGAGCACCAGCCTACTGATCCGTCAATGCACGACAGTTCCTCGACCACGCGGGTTTGTGTCATGGGATCGAGTTCGAGCCCACCATAGACGTGTGGAACCGCCAAGCGGAACGCGCCCAGGGTTCTGAGGGCATCGACGATTGGGGCGGGGAGTCGTCGCTCCGACTCCATGGTGTTGCGGTGCTCCTGAATCAACGGAGCCAAGGCTTGCGCGGCGCTGACAATGTTGTGTTCGGCAGGTGTCGCGTGCGAGGTTGTCATAATTGCTCCTTTTTGTTCTCTGGCGAGGCGCCCCTACCTTGTCATATTTCGGGAAAAGAAAAAGAGGTGGGCGGTTCGGCTCCCTCGCCTACTGGAGCAATGGCATGAAATGAGTAGGCTTCGTAGTGCCCTCTCCCGGCTGGGAGAGGGAGAGGGCGAGGGTGAGGGGGATTGAGTGATTTTTCCTTCAATTATTATGGAGAGAAATAATCCTTGAAAATCCTTACTTGAACTCTCGATTTTCAAGGATTATTGTAGGGCACATGATTGAGCGAAAATCCGCTTTGGAACGAGTCCGCCAGTCTTTCCGCGTGCATCCGGCGGTGGCGATCGAAGGGCCGCGACAATGTGGAAAGACGACATTGGCCCATGCGTTCGTGAGCAAGGACAAGGAATGGACGTTCTTTGATTTGGAAAAGCCTGTGGATCGCCGGAAACTGGCTACCCCAGAACAAACCTTGGGCGGGTTGCGTGGGTTGGTGGTCATTGACGAAATTCAGCGTGACCCCGAACTGTTTCCCATCTTGCGGGTGCTGCTGGATCGACCAAAGACGCCCGCGCGCTTCCTGTTGTTGGGGAGTGCCTCGCCCACGTTGATTCGCGGGGTTTCGGAGTCGCTCGCGGGGCGGGTCGGATTGATCAACTTGAGTGGATTCGATCTGCGCGAAATTGGAATGGAGCACCTGCGACAGCTCTGGCTGCGGGGTGGATTTCCTCGCTCATATCTCGCGGACGATGAGGTGGCTTCGTCGGCGTGGCGGGAAAGTTTTTTGCAAACGTTTTTGGAACGCGATATGCCGCAATTCGGCATCACCATTCCAGCAGAAACCTTACGGCGGTTCTGGACGATGATCGCGCATTATCATGGCCAGGTCTGGAACGCGGCGGAGTTCGCGCGAGCGCTCGGGGCGAACGAAGCCACCGCGCGCCGCTACCTGGACATCCTCGCCGGAGCGTTCGTGGTGCGTGTTCTACCGCCGTGGTTTGAGAATCTGAAGAAGCGACAAGTGAAAGCGCCGAAAATTTACATTCGAGATTCGGGATTGATGCACACCTTGCAGACGATCCTTTCGGCGAATGACCTGGCTGGACATCCCAAGCGTGGCGCGTCGTGGGAAGGATTTGTGATTGAGCAAATCCTGGCGTGTGTGGATACCCGGGATGCGTATTTCTGGGGCACACATGCGGGAGCGGAGTTGGACTTGCTGGTCACTGTGCATGGGAAAAGGTACGGATTCGAGTGTAAATATGCCGATGCTCCTGGTTCGACACGCTCCATGCATGTGGCGCTTGAAGACTTGGACCTCGCGCACCTCTGGGTTGTCTATCCTGGAGTCGAGCGCTACGTACTTGATGAAAAGATCACTGCCCTACCGGCTCGTGAGATTCCCGCGTTAGCGGAGGAACTGAAAACCGGCACGCGTCAGGCATCCCGGCATTGAGGTGAGAACGCCGCGCTTCCCACCGCGTCCTCTGGCTCCCTTCCCAGGCTTTTGCTAGGGTTTGCCCTCCACCGTCCCAACAGCGCTACAAAAAATGGAGTTACCTCATGTCACAACGACTTGGCTTTGGCGTCTTTCTCGCTCCGCATCATCCCATCGGCGAACATCCCACCCTGCAATTCCAACGCGATCTCGAACTCGCGGCCTGGGCGGACAAACTGCAATACGACGAATTCTGGGTCGGCGAACATCATTCCGCTGGCTGGGAAACGATTGGCTCACCGGAAATGTTCCTGGTCGCCGCCGCTGAACGCACCCACCGCATTCGCCTCGGCACTGGGGTGATTTCCGTTCCCTACCACCATCCTTTTCACATCGCGCAGCGTATGGTGCACCTCGATCACCTGAGCTACGGACGTGCGATGCTCGGCGTCGGGCCCGGCGCGCTTCCTTCAGACGCGGTCATGCTCGGCATTGATCCAATGGTCCAACGGCAACGCATGGACGAAGGGTTGGGCGCGGTGTTGCGCTTATTCAATGACCAAGAGCCGGTCAGCATCGAAAGCGACTGGTTCACACTGCGTGAGGCGGCTTTGCAAATTCGCCCGCTTCAGGAACGCATCCCGGTCGCCGTGGCCTCGACGATCTCACCATCGGGGATGCAGACCGCGGGCAAATATGGGGTAGGCGTGCTTTCGCTTGCCTCCTATATCGAAGAAGGGCTGACCGCGTTGCCCACGCAATGGGGGTTCGGTGAGACCTCCGCGCGCGAGCATGGACAACATCTTAATCGCGCCAACTGGCGTATCGTCATGCCGATCCACTTGTCCACTTCGAAAGAACAAGCCTGGCGTGAAGTCGGAGATGGCTTGAAACAGTGGCAGAACGATTACATTGTTGGGATTCTTGGCACCCCGAAACGTAAGCCTTTTGATGACGGCTACACGGCGGCGCGCGTGCTTGATGAGCATGGCGGCGGGATTTTCGGCACGCCGGAAGATGCGCTGGACAAGATTGAGCGGTTACAGAAACTCTCTGGTGGCTTCGGCACGCTGCTCTGTTTCGCGCACGATTGGGTCCCGCGCGACTTGGCGTTGCGCAGCTACGAGATGTTGGCGCGCTACGTCATGCCGCATACGCAAGGACTCATCCGTCCGTTGCAGGTGTCAGCGGACCGCGTGCAGGCGAACCAGGTGGACCTCATGGCGCGTTCAAGTGGCGCCGTGCTGAAGGCGATTCGTGACTATAACGAGGCGCATCCGCGGAATAAGTAGTGCTGAGAGCCGAAGTTCCTTCGCTCTTGAAGGGGAGAGGGCAAAAACGGTCCGCATTCTGGGTTGTGGTATGTTTGTTCTCTACATGGGTTTTCATTTGTATGATGAGGATGTGCAGGTTTCCGTAGGCCGGGATAAGGCCGCAGGCCGTTCCCGGCGCGGGAGTCCAGGCCGGAAACGCTCCGCTTATCCCGGCCTACCTCCTTGCTCTCTTCATTCAAGTGCAAACCGTTATGGATTGAGCTTCAGGGACTCCGTGAAGAAAAAGGGCAGGGAGTGGCAGCTATCCAGACCAACTTCGCGCAACTCGCCGAGTATGACGAACAATTCCTGCGCCTGGGGCTGCTCGCGGAACGCTATTTCCCGGAGGATCCGAATACCTCACTGCTCAAGTTGCGCCAATTGACGGAATTGCTCGCGCAGCATGTTGCCACCAATGTTGGTGCCTATGTGTCAACGGAGGAAGCTCAGTATGAGCTGATCCGCCGGCTACAAGACCAAGGTATTCTGCCACGTGAAATCGCCCAACTCTTCAGCGAAGTAAGGCGAGCAGGCAACGCGGCGAGTCATGCGTTGGCCGGAGATCATCGCACCGCGCTCGCGGCACTCAAGATCACCTGGCAAATTGGCGTCTGGTTCCATCGTACCTTCAAGGACCCGTCCTTCAAATCCGGCGCCTTTATCCCTCCACGCGCGCCGCGGGACGAGTCTGACGACCTGCGTGCCGAGCTGGCACGTCTTACAACGGAACTGGCGGAGCATCGAGCGGTCCATTACGAAGTCGCGCAACATCTCGAATCCACGGAAGCCATGCTCCGCGAGGCCAAGGACGAGCAGTCCTTCTGGGAACAGATGGCGGTTGAAGCCGAAAACGCCAGGGCCGCTCTTGCCACGCGGTTGGCGGCGCAGCAAGTATTGACTGTTACGCAGTCGAAAGAAACCGTGGCTGCATTCGTCGCGGCCGCGAACACGGCTGCGACCGCGGTACATCTTGACGAGGCCGAAACTCGCAATCTTATCGACCAACAACTCCGCCAAGCGGGGTGGGAAGCGGATTCCGCGACGAGCAGATACGCAGCCGGATCACGTCCTGAGAAGGGAAAGAACCTGGCTATCGCCGAGTGGCCGACCGCGAGTGGTCCAGCCGACTACGTGCTCTTCGTTGGTCTGGTGCCGATGGCTGTGGTTGAAGCGAAGCGCAAGAACACTGATGTCTCCGGCGCGGTGCAGCAAGCCAAACGCTACAGCCGGGGATTCATTCCTAGTGAAGAGACCGCGCTTCATCCGGAGAACTGGGGTGCTGAGCACGCCTACCGGTTGCCCTTTGTTTTCGCGTCTAACGGGCGTCCGTATCTGCATCAGCTCGCCACCAAGAGCGGCATTTGGTTTTGTGACGTGCGCCGTGAAGATAACCTTGGTCACGTACTCAATGGCTAGTACACACCCGAAGGCTTGACGGCCTTGCTCAAGCGTGACGAGCAACGCGCGCACGAGCTACTGAAGACCGAGCCATTCAACTACGGCTTCTCGCTGCGCCCCTACCAACAGACCGCCATCGAAGCCGCGGAATCCGCCATTGCCCAGGGGCGACGTGAGATGTTGCTGGCGATGGCGACGGGGACTGGCAAGACCAAAACCTGTATCGCGCTGATCTATCGCCTGCTCAAGGTGCAACGCTTCCGTCGGGTGCTCTTTCTTGTGGATCGCTCCGCGCTTGGTGAGCAAGCGACCAACGCGTTCAAGGACACGCGAATGGAGAGTCTTCAGACCTTCGCTGACATTTTTGGCATCAAGGAGCTTGATGACCAAAAGCCAGACACTGATACCGCCGTGCATGTCGCCACGGTGCAAGGCATGGTGCAACGCACGCTCTATCCGGGCGAGGATACGCCGCAGCCAGCCGTGGATCAGTACGATTGTATTGTCGTCGACGAGTGTCATCGTGGCTATCTGCTCGACCGGGAACTGTCCGAGACTGAACTCGGCTTCCGCGGTTTCGAAGACTACATTTCCAAGTACCGCCGCGTGCTCGATTACTTCGACGCCTACAAGATTGGCCTCACCGCCACGCCAGCCCTGCATACCACGCGGATATTCGGTGCCCCGATTTACACCTACAGTTACCGCGAGGCGGTAATTGACGGCTATCTCGTTGACCATGAGCCGCCGGTGCAAATCCACACCGAACTCTCCACGCGCGGTATCAAATGGAAGCGTGGTGAAACGGTTTCCATCTACGACCCGCGACGTAATCAGATCGACCTCTTCACCACGCCCGACGAGATCACGCTCGACATCGAAGACTTCAACCGCAAGGTTATTACCAAGCCGTTCAACGAGGTTGTGTGTCACTACTTGGCTCAGGAACTTGACCCCGCTTCACGACAGAAGACCTTGATCTTTTGCGCCACTGACGCCCATGCCGATCTGGTCGTTGATTTGCTCAAGCAGGCGTTCAAGAACCATTACGGCACGATTGACGATGATGCCGTCATCAAGATCACTGGCGCCGCCGACAAACCATTGCAACTGATTCGCCGCTACAAGAACGAGCGCAACCCAAACGTCGCTGTCACCGTGGACCTGTTGACCACTGGTGTGGATGTCCCTGAGATTTGCAACCTCGTTTTCCTGCGTCGGGTGAATAGCCGTATCCTGTTCGACCAGATGCTTGGGCGTGCGACACGGCTGTGCGAGGAGATTGGCAAGGAGACCTTCCGCATTTTCGACGTGGTGAGGATATATGAGGCTTTGCGGGGGCTCACGGCCATGCAGCCCGTGGTCATCAACCCAGCTATCACCTTCACCCAACTTGCGCATGAGCTGACGCAGGTGACCAGCGATGAAGAGCGTGCGCTCGTACGTGATCAGTTCGTCGCGAAGCTGCGGCGCAAGAAACGTCACTTGAGCGAAGTCAACGCTCGCGACTTTGAAACCCGTGCGGGCATGCCGCCCGATGCCTTTCTCCAGCGGCTCCGCGCTATGCCGCTCGCGGACATCGCGGCTTGGTTCACGCGAAATCCTGACCTCGGCGAAATTCTTGACCGTAAGGAGGAAGGACATGCTGCCTTGATGTTCGTCTCTGAACATCAAGACCAGTTACTCAGTATCGAACGTGGCTACGGGGAAGCCAAGAGGCCAGATGACTACCTCAACGAGTTCACCGCCTTCATCAACAGCCACCGTAACGACATCCCGGCGCTGCTCACCGTGCTCACGCGGCCGCGTGAACTCACGCGGAAACAATTGCGTGAGCTTGCTTTGGAACTTGATAGGGCCGGATACAGCGAAGCCAATCTTGCCACTGCCCGGCGCGAGAAGACCAATCAGGATATCGTCGCGCGCATTGTCGGCTACATCCGTCAGGCTGCCATTGGCGATCCACTGCTGCCCTACGAACAGCGGGTAGATAATGCCTTGCGGAAGATGCTTGCCTCACGTACCTGGACCACGCCGCAGCGGCAATGGCTACAGAAGATCGCTGCCCAGACCAAAGCCAATCTCATTGTTGATCGTACCGCGTTTGATGATCCGGACTTGGTCTTCAAACGCGAAGGCGGTGGCTTCGTCCGGCTCGACCGCATCTTCGGCGGCGAACTCGCGCGGGTGCTCGACACGTTCAATGATGCCCTGTGGCAGAGACCCGCGGCATGAGGGAGACGCCGGGAACGGCCTGGGGCCTTATCCCGGCCTACGACGAGATATGGAAATGTAGGCCGGAATAAGCGGAGCGTTTCCGGCGGAGGGATAGGATCATGAGCGACTATCGACGGCTTTATATTCCGGGCGGCTCCTATTTCTTTACCGTAGTCACCCACGAACGACAACGTCTTTTTGGTTCCGAACAACGAGTGAAAGAGCTGCGCCAAGCGTTTCGCTACGTCAAGACGCGACGCCCCTTTACTATTGTTGCGGCCGTTGTGCTCCCGGATCATCTGCACTGCGTGTGGCAACTGCCGGATGATGATTGCGATTTCTCGACTCGTTGGCAAATGATTAAAACGGCATTTTCGCGACGCATTCCTTCTCCGGTAAGAAAGGGTGGGGCGAAGACGGTTTGGCAACCTCGTTTTTGGGAACATGCGATTCGCGACGAAGAGGATTTTCGGCGTCATCTCGACTACATCCACTACAATCCGGTGAAACATGGGTTGGTGGCTGCTCCCGTGGCATGGCCGTACAGCTCCTTTCGTAAATTCGTCGGAATGCACTGGTACGACGTGGAGTGGGGTGCTACAGAACCCAAAACTCTCGCCGACCTGGAATGCGAGTAGATGGGTGCCGGGAACAGCCTGCGATGGGAGAGCTGTGGAGCTGTAGGCCGGAATAAGCGCAGCGTTTCCGGCAGGAGGGGCGCCGGGAACGGCCTGTGGCCTTATCCCGGCCTACGGGGAGAGAGGTAGGCCGGAATAAGCGGAGCGTTTCCGGCATCTGAGCCCGCCGGGAACGGCCTGCGGCCTTATCCCGGCCTACGCCTCCGACGAGAACGAGGTCATTGCGATGAAGCAGAAAATGACCGGCAGCAGCCGCGAACGCCGGGAACGGCTTGGGGCCTTATCCCGGCCTACAATTTTGGCTACCGCTCTTGTCCCCACACGCAATTTCTGTCACCAAGAGCGGCACCCCGTACTTGGGGGAATAAGGAGAGATACGATGGCGCGGATTCGCGAAATTGCTTCAGGACTACAGTTTCCAGAAGGGCCCATTGCCATGGATGATGGCAGTGTGTTGGTGGTGGAGATTAAACGTGGCACGCTCACACGGGTGAAGCCGGATGGCACGCTTCAGGTTGTCGCCGAGACCGGCGGCGGACCCAACGGTGCGGCTCTGGGTCCCGATGGCATGGTGTATATTTGCAATGATGGCGGGTTTGATTGGATGGAAATCGACGGACTCACCGTCCCCGGTCACACTCCGCACAGCTACACGCGTGGGAGTATCCAGCGCGCGAATCTCTCGACTGGCAAAGTCGAGACGCTCTATACCCAGTGTGATGGGCACGCGCTCAAAGGGCCGAATGACATTGTCTTCGATGGCAATGGCGGCTTCTGGTTTACTGACTTTGGCAAAGTGTATGAACGTTCGCAGGACCGGACCGGCATTTTCTACGCTGAGACCGATGGGTCAATGGTGAAAGAGGTTGTGTTTCCGATGAACGGCCCCAACGGGATTGGCCTCGCCCCTGGTGATAAAAAGCTCTACGTCGCCGAAACCATGACCGCTCGTGTGTGGGAATGGGACGTGCTTGGTCCAGGACAACTGGGACAGAAGAAGGGAGTTGGCGGGCCTCTGCTGCAAGGGCCTGGTGGGGCATCGTTGCTGACCGGGTTGCCAGGCTACCAACTGCTGGATTCGCTAGCGGTGGATAGCGAAGGCTATGTCTGTGTGGCGACGATTATCAACGGCGGCATCACCGCGATTTCCCCCGATGGCAAGAAGATCGACCATGTCGCACTGCCTGACCCGCTCACGACGAATGTCTGTTTTGGCGGCAAGGACATGCGGACAGCGTATGCGACGTTGTCAGGCACCGGCAAACTGGTGGCGATAGACTGGCCGCGTCCAGGGCTGCGATTGCATTATGCGGCGTAAAGCAGAGTCAGCGCGGAGAGCGGCGGTTGCCTCTTTTCGTGCGCTCTGGTAGGGCAAGGAATAGTTTAGTCATGGAAGAAAGAAAGGAGATTGACGATGATTGCATACGTAACGATTGGGACCAGTAACATGGAACGGGCGACGAAGTTTTATAACGCGCTGTTCGCTGAAATCGATCCGGCGATCAAGGTCGTGATGGATGCCGGCAGAATTAAACTCTGGGGAAAACCCGGCGCTCCGAATCTCGCGGTGGCCACGCCGTTTGATGGCAAGGCTGCTAGTGCTGGCAATGGCGTCATGGTCGCGTTTGGCGCGGACAGCCCGGCGAAAGTCGATGCCATTTACAAAAAGGCGATAGAACTGGGTGGCACTGACGAAGGGGCCCCAGGTCGGCGCGGGGGAGATAAGGGACCCTACGTTGGATATTTTCGCGATCTGGACGGCAATAAGCTGAACGCGATCTGCATGAAGTAACGGAATATTCACTCAATCCCCCCTCACCCTCTCCCAGCCGGGAGAGGGAACTTTGGTCCCCCACTAACTTCATGCTTTTGTCCCAACCCGGGGCAGGAAGTCAGCGGCACTCCTTAAACTGCGGATGGTTCTCGATAAGCTGCTCGAAATGCGCGTGCTCGGCAATGGGCAAAGTCGCTGGGAATTGCACATGACTGCGACGCCACCGCGCGAGCCAGTGCTGGTCTAACAGTCGCGGCGTGAGCGGATGCTCTTCCGCCCCGGTCGCTCGTGTGAACGCGAGGGTGGTGGCCGACTTCGGCCCTGACCCCATGCCCTCCGCGACAAAAAATCCCGCGGCCAACAGGGCCACGCGCACGGCGGTGGACGCGGAGTAGGTGTAGAGTTCGACGGATTTCGTCGCGCAGTGCTGAAAAATGCGCGTGAAAATTTCGACGGTCCACAACGTGGCGTGGCTATTGGCTGAGAACAGGTCGTAGAAAATCAGATCAGGAATGCTCGCCGTTTCGATGCAATCGCGGAAGTCCTCCTTGAGCAATTCCCAGTGGAGCAGGCCAGAGGCGTGTACCCACTTGCCGGTTTCCAAAAGTTTGAAAGGGGCACCGTGCCGAAGATGCGTGAAAGGACCAGGCTGTTTCGCGGCGAGCAGGAGCGGATCAAGGTCCTGTTCGATGCTCACCAGACGCAACCGGCGCGGCGCGGTTTCCCCTCTTGCCGCGTAACACCGTTCAAAGCAGTGAATGGCGGCCATGGCGTTAAAAGCCGCGCCCAGTCCCACGTCCCAGATCACCAGATCGTCGGCGCCGAGAGTCGGTGGCGTGAGGAGCCGTGCGGCAAGGCACGACTGTTCAACGTAGAGCTTATTGGCTTCGTCATCTGGCGCGATCACCGAGTGCATCACCTCGCCGGAGCTGATTTGGCGAATGCTGGCAAAGCCGTGCGCGGAGCGATGAATTTCATAATCGCCCAACCGCTCAGGGCGGGTGGGTGCGGGCTTTTTCGGCGGGTGGCCAGGATGTTCTTCATCGGTGCGCACCAGCTCAACGCGGTGCTTCTCGTAGTAGGCAACGAAGTCGTCACGCAGAATGCTGTCTCGCATCTCGCGCATCAACCGATGATAGAACGCGAGGTTGTGCTGACCCAGCAGGTGCCACCCCAAGGCTTCACTGGCTTTGATGAGGTGATGGAGGTACGCGCGCGAGTAGTGGCGGCAGGTCTGACATTCGCACCGCGCATCCAGCGGCTCTTCGGCGAATTTATAGACCGCGCGATGCAGCTTCAGCTTGCCGTGCGAGGTGAAGACGACACCGCGTTGGGCCAATTGCGTGGGCATAATACAGTCGAACATATCGACCCCGCGATGCACGCTCTCCAGGATGTCGATGGGCGTACCCACGCCCATGAGGTAGCGCGGGAGGGTCGTGGGGAGATACTCCGTGACCAGGGCGGTCATGTCGTACCGCTCACGATGGGTTTCGCCGACGGCGAGGCCGCCAATAGCAAGACCGTCAAAGGGCAACTCGCGTAAAAACGTGGCGCTCTGCTTTCGCAGTTCAGCATGACACGCGCCTTGCACGATGCCAAACAGCGCTTGGGGCGAGTCGCCTCTGGCTTGTAGGGAGCGTTCCGCCCAGCGGTGGGTGAGCAACATGGCCTCCTCGGCTTCCGCGTAGGAGGCGGTGGAAGGAATACACTGGTCGAGTGCCATGATGATGTCGCTGCCGATCGTACGCTGCATGGCGATGCTCGACTCTGGCGAGAGCAAATGCGAGGTGCCATCGACATAACTTTGGAAACAGGCCCCGTCTTCGTTCATGGTTCGCGAGTGGGGCAGCGAAAAAATTTGGAAGCCGCCAGAGTCGGTCAGCACCGGGCCGTCCCACTGCATGAAGCGGTGGATACCGCCGAACCGCTGAAAGACTTCCGGCCCAGGCCGTAGCAGCAGATGATAGGTGTTGGCCAGCAGCACGCGCGTGCCGGTGGCTTTGAGCGTGTCAATCGTTTGGGCTTTGACGGTGGCCTGCGTGCCGACCGGCATGAAGACCGGCGTGCGCACTTCACCATGAAGCGTCCGCAGGGTCGCCGCGCGCGCCTGTGAGCCGCTGGCTTCTCTTTGGATACCGAAGGGCAGACGAGTGGTCGGGCCGCGGGAATCTGGGCTGTGTATTGACGGTTCGAGACTGCGGGAGGTCTTATTCATTGAGCCTTCTTTCTGATGACCTTTGTGACGTGGAGGTTGCCCGGCGATCTTGCCCTTCGTTCGCTGGCGGCATAGCATCCCCCGACTATGGAACTGAAAGTCACACAATATGTCGTCGCCGATGAGATTGCCACTATTACCTTGAGCCGTCCCCGGATGAACGCGTGGACAGGCCGCATGCACACGGAGTATCGCTGGCTCCTGGCCAAGGCGGAGCATGACCCAGCGGTGCGCGCGATCGTGATTACCGGAGCCGGAAACGTCTTCTGCGCCGGAGCGGATTCGCGCGCGCTGGAAGGGCATATCGCCAAAGGTCGGTACGACCCTGGCACGACCGGTGAACTGGAGAAGCCTGGCTTCGGAGTGCGCCCCGAGTTCGATGCCGATTACGCCTATCACTTTGGCTTGACGAAACCGGTGATCGCCGCGATCAACGGTGCGGCGGCTGGCGGTGGACTGGTGCTCGCCTGTTATGCGGACCTACGGTTCGCGGTCACGGGCGCGAAACTGACAACCTCGCACGGCAAGCTGAATCTGCCGCCGGAATACGGGCTGTCCTGGATATTGCCTCGACTGATTGGCTTGACCAGGGCGAACGACTTGCTGCTCACCAGTCGTGTGGTGCTCGCGGAAGAAGCGTTGACGATGGGATTGGTCAACGCGGTGCTCCCGCCGGAGGAATTGATGCCTCACACGTATGAGTATGTCCGCAAGATGATCACGACGGTCTCGCCGGGCTCGCTGCGCACGACGAAGCGGCAGATTTATACGGACCTGCATCGCGATGTGCGCGCCGCCATTGAGGATGCCACGGTACAACTGGAGCGAATGGCGACCGAGCCGGACTTTGTTGAAGGGGTGAACGCCTTTTTAGAGAAGCGACCGCCACGGTGGGGGAAACGGAAATAATGTGAAGCTTGCCCATAATTCCGCGTCAGTCTTTTTGCGCAAAAATTCCCTCTCCCGGCTGGGAGAGGGTCAGGGTGAGGGGGATTAAAGATGGATTCCTTGAACATCCTCGCTTTTCCAGAGACCGAATTCCACGCGGTCTCCAAATAATGTAGAGCGTGCAACTTGCCCGTTCGCTGGCGCGTACTCTGTGCCCTATCCCGCTGGGGTCAGGGTCTTCACGTCGGTATAAACCTCCACGCCTAACCGGGTGCTTATTTCATAAGCCCGAGGGTCAAGATACGGAGTCACAATCATCTTCCGGGTCACCGCACGGCCACTCTTCCGTGCGTAAAAGGCCACTTTCCGATTGAAGGACGCCACGTCCGCCTTGCTGACGGAAGACTTAATCTCCAGGACAAAGACTTGTCCATTCCGCACCACGACATCCAATTCCACTTGGTCAGGCTCTCCAAAGACCTCGCCAGATGCGTCGTAGTCCAGGAATCGCTCGGTTGCGAAGCCGATGTCCGTAAGGATCGCCCGTATTGCCTGACGAAACGCTTCTTCGGTTTGCATGCCCCACCGGGCTCCGAGACCCCCTATTTACGCGGTGAGAGTCCGACGAAAGAGGATAATCTCATTTTCCGTGCGTTTCTGCGCTTGGGCCAGCTCTTCAATGCGATGCTCCGTGCGTTTTTGCGCCTCGGCCAACTCTCGAACTTGGTGCTCCGTGCGTTTCTGCGCCTCGGCCAACTCTTGTTGAGATTTTGCGAGGTCACGGACAATGGCCTTGAGGTCCTCGAAGTCCGTTCGTTGGACTCGGAACTCCGCCTTGAGTTCGTCGACTAAGCGGACAAGCGGGAGACGCAGTTCGGTAGGGAATTCTTCCAGCACTATTGTAAGCGACATAGTCGGTGAAGCTCCTCATCCTTTTTGTACGAGGGGAAAAGAAAGCAGTCAATCGTTACGAATTGAGTCATTGCGAGATTGGGCCATCGGATCATTATTGTGTCCCCTACCCGTGCTACTTGAGCGGCTGGAAGTATTTCGCCGCCACGAGCTGGCCAATCTTTTTCCCCATCTCCGTCCCCACTTCCGTGGAAGTACGGTAATGCACGCCGTCGTAAATGCGCGCGTTCGCTACCTCCTGCATGAAGTCGTCGATATTCGTCCAGCTTCGCGCCACGCCTGGGGCGGTGTCACTGGTCGTCGTCAAGGTCGGCATGAGGCCAGTCCCGATTTCCGCTTGCAGCACTGTACCGACCGCGCCAGAGACGATGCAGTGCGCACATGGATACTCGGGGTGCATGGGGGTATCGATGAAGGGCGCCCAGGAGGCCTCCCGCTCCGTTGCCGCATTGCCGTCTGTGTCACCGTTGCGAATCGCGGTGATCGGCCGCCAGAAGTTGTAGTGGTACTTGGCGTCGAAGATGGCGATATACGCGTCGTCTATGGCCTGCGTCACCGCCGCGAACAAGTGGGCGTTCTGGGTGACCTCGCGCCCGGGCGCGTTGGCGACCGACCGCACCACCGGAAAGTAGATCAAGGACACGATATCTTCCCAGAATCGAGCGATGGCCGTTTGTTCAGTGCTCCGCGTTGTGCTGTTCTTGGCACCGAGGGCTTTGCTCTCGTTGTAATCGCGCGCCCACGAATCACTGGTAAGGCTGGGAGGTGGTCCGGGGCGGAATTGGTTAGCGCTGGTCATCACCCATGGCTTGCGCTGCGGCCACTGGGGGACAGCCGGGATGACGGTTGGCACGTAGACGCCAGCGGTCGTATGGGGCCGATAGCTTTCCGATGTGGCGGCGCCATCGTCGGCGCGCAGCGCAAGGATGGCTGCAGCAGCTTTATCCCCGACTGCGATCCCTTCTCTCTTCGCCGGACTATCGGCGATGGCGGACAGTGCGATCTGGTAGGCGCTGTCAATCGCGGCCTGCTGCGACGGCACCAGCTTCAGCAGCGTCGCGCGGTTTGCCGCTGCGACTGCGGCCTCCACCGACGCGCCAGAGGCAGCATCCAGTGTCATGCGCTCCGGCGGATCACGCTTGGTGATGGCGTTGACGGCTTCGTAGACAGCCGACTGGGCCATCGCCATCACGCGGTAGGCTGGCGGCGGAGGGAGTTGGGCAGCTACCGCGATGTTGCTCGCAGTGATGTTCCAGTCGGTGACCACATCGGCCTGTGCCATTGGGCTGGCGAGCAATGCTGCGGCGACAACCAGTGGCGTCGTCCAACGGTGTTTCATGTGATTGGTCATAATCGTTTCTCCTTCGCTTGTCTGTGAGCCGAACGCTGGCGGTCATGCACTGGCGGTGACGATGTGGCTGACTGTGGGGATCGCCCAGCCATCGTCGTCCTCATAGGCGCGGGTGGCCGCGCTCACCTCGGCGACGATGGCGTCGAGTACCCCTGCGCCCTGCTCGGCGAGCGCCCCCAGCATGGTCGGTGCGCCGCCCACAACCGCCCGCACCATGTGCTCAGCCGACTGGAAACGAATCAGCTTGGCATCGACGCGGAGCCGCACCGTGCGGAATCCGGCACCCGTCACCAGGCTCCGCAGAGTATCGGCGTCGCCCAGACTGAAGGGGGGGAGCGCTGCCTGCTCGGGGCCGATGCGCCTGGCCAGGGCCTGTTCCAGCGCGAGGTACCCCAGCATGTGCTCGACGGCGAGCCAGCAGGACAACGCCAGACGCCCGCCAGGCTTGAGCACCCGCCGCATCTCCGCGAGCGCCGCGGGCTTGTCCGGAAAAAACTGGAGCCCTTGCTCACAGAGCACGTGATCGAACGTGGCGTCCGGCAAGGCCATGCGTACCGCACTCCCCTCCAGCCACTCGATGTTCGGCCGCGGGACAGCCGTCCGAGCGACCGCAAGCATCCCTGGGTTGATATCGAGGCCCACGACCGTCCCTGCTGGCCCCACGCGCTCTGCCAGGACCCTCGTGACAGCTCCTGTGCCGCACGCCACATCGAGCGCGCGGCTCCCTGGCCGCACCTTAGCGGCTTCGACGAGATCCGGCGCCCACCGGGCGAAGATCGCTGGCACCATATGTCGCTCATAGATCTCTGCGGGTGTTCCTGTGATCGGTGGATGGGTAGCCATGGCATTTCCTCCTTGTGGTTGGGTTAAACCGTCTAGCTGTTGAGTATACGGCTCTCTATTAGACCGTATATTTCGCGCTCCAACTGAAACTTGGTACGAACTCTCTTATGAATTTACACCGAGCTTGGTGACCTCTCTTTCCCTTGGTTCACCAGGAGGAGATGACAGAGGCGTCCCTCGTCGTCTATGACATTCCTGCTCAATAATGTTGGAATCCTGTGACAGTCGTGTCCACAAGGCGGGACGGATGCCGTGCCTCGTGGTGGCGCGTTCCGCCGTCGGCGTTCAGCTCTCATCTCCGATGAATGGGCTCTGGGGTCACCCATTTCTTTCACGCGTTCTTTTCAGAACCCGTGGCAAGAAAACCGAGCTGGTGTGTTGTAGGGGCGCTCCACTATCACGCGGGCTCCAGCCGCGCCGCGAAGCTCCTTGATTGGTTTGTTTTGCTCAGTGTGGTGGGTCCCCTTACTTTCCGTACAGTGGGACCCGATAGCGCTCGGCGAGACTCTGACCTGTCGGAAAGTGTTCCCTCTCTTATCTCCGCTGAGTATCCCTCTAACTACATGCGTAACAATTGACTGAACAAATTGTTCATTCTGACTGAACAATTTGTTTATCGTACAGAACGCCGATTCCAAAAATCATGTATTCTCTCCTGACTCCTTCGCACTTGGCGAAAGACCTGATGTCAGGAGATTTTTTCCAACCATTGAAGTTTCCATGGCATTGACTTTTCGACTGTGTTTCTCAATGACCCAATGGTCCGATGAAGCAATGCGGATTAGTACAACACCTGCTGTTCCCGCAACCGAGCGATGTCGGCATCTCCATAGCCCAACACATCGCGGAGTACTTCGTCCGTATGCTGACCGAGCAGAGGCGCGGGAGAGCGGACGCCATTGGGCGAGTTCGTCAGAATCCACGGAATCCCGGTGTGGGTTTGGGTGCCGACTCCCGGATGGGGGAGGCGCGCGAAAAATCCGCGCTCGTTGAGATGCGCGTCTTCGACGAGGTCCTTGCTGCTCATTGAGGGGAACGCGGCGACACCGACCGCCTGCAGACTCCGTGTGATCTCCCAGCGGTCGCGCTGCGTGGTCCAGGTGGTGATGAGCTGTTCCAACGCATCCTCGTGCGCTTTGCGGTCACTCATGGTGCGAAAGCGCGGGTCGTCGATCATATCTTCGTGGCCCATCACACGACACAGGGCCTGCCACTCCTCCTCTGTCCCGCAGGCAATCGTCACCCAGGTATCCTCGCCGAGACAGCGAAAGCAGTTGTGGGGAGACATCCAGGTATCGCGGTTGCCTTGGCGTGGGGGTTCGGTGCCGTTCATGGCGTAGTCCATCCACCCTTCCACCGCTAACACCGCCGCGGCTCCCCAGAGTGAGACATCAATATATTGTCCGTGGCCAGTGCGTTTGCGCGCGGCCAGCGCGGCGCAGATCGCGCCCGCCGCGGTGATGCCCGCGTTGGGATCACCAATGGAGACCCCCAGCTCTTGCGGCGGGCCACCCGGATACCCGGACAGCATCGAGAGTCCGGTCAGCGCGGGGATCGCCGGACCGTAGCCCATGTAGTTTTTGTTTGGGCCGGTGTGTCCATAGCCAGAGATCGACACCATAATGAGGTCGGGTTTGAGTTTCTTGAGTTCGTCGTAGCTCAGCCCCAGTTCATCCATTACGCCGGTGGCGAAATTCTCGATCACCACGTCACAGTGCTGAATGAGTTCCTTGACCAGCGCTTTGCCTTCGGCTTTTTCCAGATTCACCTGGAAGCTCTTTTTTCCTTGGTTCCACTGGTTGAACGGGCCAGAAGTATCGACCCCGGCTTTGATCCCACGCGGCGCGATGGGCAACCGGCGCATCAGATCAAGACGGGCGCGTGATTCGATCTTGATGACCTCCGCGCCGAGATGGGCCAGGTGCATGGTGCAGTACGGTCCCGCCCACACCCAGGAG
>JABFSC010000164.1 GCA_013140885.1 Deltaproteobacteria bacterium
CCCCCTTCCAGGGGGAAGGTCAGGAAGGGGGTGCGCACGTCAGCAGCCAGGACTGTAGCCCAGCTTTCACCCCCATCTTCATCTTCCCCCTCGGAGGGGGAAGAGAAAACAGGAGGTGACTCCATATCTTGGTGTGCTTTCCCTATAGTGCGGTGTCTCATAAATTTGAGAGCGGTTATTCTCCTATGGACTGCGGCGGCTGCGACGCCGCTTTGGCTGGGCGCGGCGTGGGGTGCCAGGGAGAGCCGGGGAGTCAAAGCGCCGCCGCTGGCGACGCACTCCATAGCGGACGATACCTCAGCCGTTGTTCTGCTAAAGAACTTATGAGACACGGTACTAGACGGGGATCATACCGACTGGCATGCCCCTCGTTGCTGGTGAATAAGAATAGCGTAGCCCCAAGGAACGGCTAGGTGACGGTGGGGTACCTGATGAGGCTAATTGGGAGCGTCCAGGTCGTCGCCTAATTCCCGCAATGCCTGCGCGGCTTCTTGGCGGACCTGGTCATCCGGGTCATTCTGGACGGCGTCGCGTAACGGACCAATGGCTTCAGCATTCCATGTTTCCCCTAACGCTTGGGCGGCTCTTGCCCGGACAAGCGCGCTGGCATCTCCCAGGAGCGCCTGCCCTAAGGGCTCCACGGCCTCCGAGGTCCAGGTGTCGCCAAGGGCGCGTGCCGCGGCTTCACGAACCGTGTCCGACTCATCCGCCACGAGCACTTGGCCTAATGGCTGAACGGCGTCGGCCCTCCATGTGTCGCCGAGAGCCACTACCGCTTGCTGGCGCGCGTGGGGACGCGTGGCCGTCACGCTCTTCTCCACGAGGGTGGCAACGGGATCCGCTGCCCAATCGTCATCCGCGGTTATTTCAGCATCCGGGGGAAAGAGCACGGTCTCATTGACCGTGGCTCCATGACCAGCAGGGAGAAGATGAATTGCCGAAAGCGCGTCCGGCGCTCCCGCATTCTGAAGTGAGGTCGCGGACGCGGCATAAATGAGCGTGAAACTCTTCCCTCGTAAAAGCCGGATGAGTCCTTCCTCAAGAGGCAGATCGGTGAAGGAGACCGAGATTGACTCCTCAATGGAACCACGCAACACGAGCTTCGTGTGACTGGCGCGCGCAAGAAGTGTCAGCACCGTCGAGAGGGAGACATCCGTGAGGTGCGCGGTCAGGCGGCCATCCGTCAACTGGAAGACAGGGCTTGGCGAGGTCTTCGTGGCATCGGCAAGACAGCGGGTCGGGCCGAGCCACAGGATCGCACTCACCATCAGGGAAGACAGACACCGGAGAGAGGAGGCGTTCATAACGTGTTGATGCGAATGAGAAGAGGAGAAGCCGCGGCGCCGCCCCGCTCCGGGGGTTTCAACTCCCGGTTTGCTGCGAGCAGCGCCTTTCGGCTTAACTTCATGCCCTTGGTATTACTGCGTACAGGTCGTAGTCGCTGACGCCACAGGCACCAGGGTCGTGCCGACTTTGTTGACGACAGCACTGATGCCATCGCCCGAGCGCGCGAACGTCGCGGCGATCCGCGAATCCTTGTCATTGGCTTGGGCGGTACTATCGAAATCCAGATCGACGTTGCCTACCCGCGCGGGGGCCACGATCACCGGCGACCGTAACTTGCGCGGGTCGGTTGCGGCGGTGGCCTTCGTGCGCAGATTGGTCAATGTCGCGGAGTATCTCCCAGCGGGCACATTCTGCCCATCCACCTGTACGCGCAGTCTGCTGCCGTTTTGTATCCGACACCGAACACGTGCGGAGGCGGCTAAGGCCTCCATCGCCGACCCTGCCACCACAAGACCACAAATTGCCATCACGAGAAACTTCTTCATATCCTTGACTCCTTAATGCGTGACTCCCCACGGGGGAAAGTTGTTGTTACCGCGGTTGAGAGGAATATAACTCAGGGTGACCCGCGGTGCCAGCAAAAAAAGTCAGGATTCGCCCGATTCTGCTGTCGGGAAGAGGCGGAAGCTGGCGTCAGGATTTTCCTCAGAGGGTGTCTAAAAAGCCGCCGTTCACCCTTCGACAAGCTCAGGGCGAACGGGGTATGTCCGATATTCGTTGGGGTTTCCCCGTTTGTACTGCGCCTGTCGAAGTACAAATCCTGACTTTTTAGACACCCTCTTACGTTTTACGCTGTACATATTTACTTTTTAGCTCTTCTTCTCCGGCGACCGCACCATCGAGCGGGCCACCGCGGCAACAGCTACGTCTTGCTTCCGCCCCGTCACTGCCCTCCGCATTTCTTGTCAGAAAAATCCCGACAGGAACTTCAGCATTTTTCCGATGCCGCTTTCAGCCGTAACCTGACATATTTTGCTTCGCTACGAGCCGATAAGCCCGTAGAGTGCCTGCACTTGTTCCAGACAAAAGAGGAATGCTCATGAATCTCAGATCAGTCGCTCCTCAAGATAAGCATGCGGAACGCGCGCAGCAGCACCAGCAGTTCACGAATCGTGCGCCCACCGTTACCCCGAAAATTCTGCTCTACTCCCACGACACGGCGGGTCTTGGCAATATCCGTCGCACCCTATTGCTTGCTCAGGAGCTGACCGACCAATATCCGCGGGCTGCCATTCTCATCGTCACGGGTTCGCCAATGATTCACGCCTTTCGTATCCCGGACGGTATCGACTATATTAAGCTCCCCTGCCTCGACCGTGTCGAAGCGGATCGGTATGAACCCCGCTTTCTCTCGGCCTGCGCCGCCGAGGTCAAACAGACCCGCCAAACTCTCTTGCAGAATGCCACCCTCGGCTTTCAGCCTGACCTGATGATCGTCGATAAACGGCCAGCAGGCATCGACGGGGAATTACTTCCCACCTTACGTGCATTACGCCGCCATCACCCCCGCACGAAACTGATCCTGGGCGTGCGGGACATTCTTGATGACCCCACGCGCACGCGCGCCTCGTTGCAACGGACGGGCTGTTTCGACACCATTGAGCAGTACTACGATGAAGTCTGGATCTACGGGACCCAGGCGATTTTCGACCCCATCGTCGAGTACGCCTTTCCTCCTGCCGTTGCCCGGAAAACACGCTTCTGTGGCTACCTCAAACGCCCCACGGTCCTGCGTGAGCGACCAGCCGGTCCTCCACATGTCTTGGTCACTACCGGAGGCGGTGGTGATGGCAGTGACATGATCGAAGCCTATCTCGAAGGGCTCATGGCCCTCCCTCGCCGTCTCGCGCTCCGCACGACCGTCATTTTTGGCCCGCAAATGCCGACCCCCCGTCGTACCGCGCTACTTGAGCGCTTTGGGTATCTGGCCGATGTCGTCTTCATCGATTTTGAAGCGGACCTCACGCACCACTATGCCGAGGCCGATGTCGTGGTGGCGATGGCCGGATACAACACAGTCTGTGAACTCCTTTCGCATGGGCGTCGCGCGGTGCTGGTTCCTCGCGCGGAACCGGTGCGTGAACAATTGATCCGTGCCCGGCTTTTCGCCGCGCGTGGGTATTGCGCATTAGTTGAACCTGACGACCTGACCCCGGAACTACTGATGGCCACGGTCCTCGCGGCACTCGAACCGCGGTCAAGGATTGAGCTGCCCCTCGACATGGAGGGGTTGCCACGCATTCGCACCCGTGTCCAGTCGCTTCTCGCCGGAGGTGCGCGGTGAGTCAGAGTCAGATCGTGCTGATTCTGAGCGGGTTTCCGCGTCAGTCCGAAACGTTCGCGCTCAATGAAGCCCTCGCACTCGAGCAGCGCGGACTGCTCGCCGCGATGTTCGCGACGAAACCAGGTGACGGACAGCCCCCACAACCAGGAAGCGAACGACTCATCAATCAAGTCCAGTTCCTCTCGGCCTCAAGCGCGGGCGAGCAAGCACAACAAGTCCTCAACGCTCTCGCTGGTCGTCCAGTGAGTGGTGTCCATGCTTATTTCGCTCACTTCCCAACCGAAGTAGCGGCCATTGTTGCTCAGCAGCTTGGAGTCCCATACGGATTCAGTATCCATGCACGTGACGCCAGGAAGGTCTCCGCTCAGGAACTCGCGCGCCGGGCCACCAACGCCGCCTGTGTCATCGCCTGCAATGACGATGTGGCCCGGAGCTTACACCACAGTCGTGCGCCAGTGCATCTGCTCCCACATGGTGTTGATATCCAGCGCTTCCGTCCCTCCCCGCCGCCACCGGCGGAGCCGCTGCGTTTGCTCGCGGTTGGTCGGCTCGTTGCCAAGAAAGGGTTCGATGTCTTGGTTGCGGCCTTGGCGCGGCTCGATTTTCCCTTCCATCTCCGCATTGTCGGAGAGGGACCCGAACGGGAACGCTTGGAAACCCAGATTACCGCCGCCCATTTAACCAACCACATCACTTTCTGTGGAGGGAAAACCCACACTGAGCTTCCGCAAGCATACGCGGACTCCCACGTCGTCATTGTTCCGTCTGTCGCGGACGCCAGCGGTGACCGTGACGGGCTTCCGAATGTTGTTCTCGAAGCACTTGCCAGTGAACGCCCGGTGGTTGCCACCGATATGGGGGCCATTCCCAGCGCCATCACTCATGGAGAAAACGGGCTCATCATTCCTGCAGGCAACGCCACCGCCTGCGCTGCCGCGTTACAGAGGCTAGCAGCCGACCCTAGGCTGCGCCGGTTCCTCGGACGCAATGGCAGAGATCGCGTGGAGCGTGACTATGAACTTGGACGTTGTACCGAACGGCTCTGTGACCTTCTTGCCTCTCTCTACGCGTAAGATGGAACGGACTGTGTCGCCGCACGCAACTGTCGGCTATGTCCTCAAGGCATTTCCGCGGGCCTCGGAGACGTTTATTACCAGCGAAATCTATCGTTTGGAACAAGCCGGTCTCTCGCTCACACTCTTCGTCACCAAACCGGTTGAGGAGCACGACCGGTCCCCACGGCACCCAGTGGTCGACCAGATACACGCGCCAATCGACTGTCTGCCAGTGACAACATCTCTGTCGACCTCATCACTGTCACGGTGGGTAGCCACCAATAGCAGTCTTTTTGCTTCGGGCCTCTTCACTATTATGCGACGACAGCCTCTCGGCTTTGCCCGCGCGGTCACGGCGACCCTGATGCAAATCGTACGAACCAGTCGGACGGTCTGGTCATTTGACAAGAAAAGTTACGTGAAGGATTTTTTTCAGGCGGTGGCGCTCGCTGAACGTCTCCACCAAAGCCCCGAAGTCCGTCATCTGCACGCCCACTACGCGCACGGCGCGACGACGGTCGCCTGGTTGGCGGCGATGATGACGGGTCTCTCCTTCTCCTTTACTGGGCATGCGAAGGACATTTATGCGGAGTCCCTGAACCCGGCGGGATTGCTGCGACGTAAACTTGCGGCTGCCCGTTTCGTGGTCACCTGTACGGAAGTGAACCAACGACATTTGCAACAGTTCGCCCATACGACACCAGTGCATCGGGTCTATCACGGTCTCAACGCGGATTTGACGCACCTTCTTGCCCAGGCACGTCAACGAACCGCACCACAGGACACACTGCGACTCCTGAGTGTGGGTCGCTTGGTTCCGAAGAAGGGCTTCGATATTGTGGTCGAGGCGTGCGGTATCCTACAGAGTCGCGATGTGCCATTCGAAGCGTTCCTGGTTGGTCCTGACGGCGGGCAGAGTTCCATACTCCAACAGCGCATTGTCGAACTCGGATTGAGCCAGTCTGTCCATATCGTTGGTCCGCTCAGCCAAGCCGAATTGCACGAAGAATACGCAAGAGCCACGGCCTTTTGTTTGCCGTGTCGCGTGCTCGGCAACGGGGATCGCGACGGCATTCCCAATGTGCTGGTTGAGGCCATGGCCTGCGGTGTGCCCGTGATCACCACCGGAATTTCCGGTATTCTCGAACTCGTCACGGATGAACGCACCGGTTTGCTGATCCCTCCCAATAATCCTGAAGCGCTTGTCGAAGCTATCCTTCGTCTCCACCACGACCCCGCGCTCGCGTCACGTCTCTCCACTGAAGCCCAGGCGACGGTACACACTCGCTTTGACGGTGAACAGCTTGCGCATCAGCTCGTGACGTTATTCCAACAGGTGCTTGTATGAAGACGCGTCCTCCTCACTCCGAACGTTCAACATGGCGACGATTGCTCCACGCTTTTGGTCCAGACTTGTGGAGCCATCGTCGTCGCTTGACGATAGCCTATCTCTGCCGGCTCATTGCCGTTGGGGCAGGCGTTCTTGCGCCGTGGCCGCTGAAAATCATTATCGACCACGTCATTACCGCCCATCCGTTGCCGCCACCGCTTCAGACGGTCGCTTCCGGTCTCTCTCCTGACACTCTCGTGATCGCGCTCGCCGTTTTCTTTATCGTCGTCACTATCGTCGGTGCCCTCGCCGGTGCCCGCGAAAAGGCCGCCAACGCTCGCGTCCGTGAGCGCTTGACCCTGGAACTCCGCGATCGCTTACTCGTACACCTCCAAACCCTTCCCCCCACGCTCCGTACTGCTCATCGCAGTGGAGAGTTGGTGCTGCGCCTGGTCGGTGACGTAGACCTTTTCGTGCGGGCGCAGACCAAAACCTTGCCGCTGCTCTTTCAACACGCAGCGACCACGGTCGCCATCCTCATGGCGCTGCTGTGGCTTGACCCGCGCCTCGCGGCGCTGTGCCTGAGCCTGGTGCTGGGGATTGGCCTGCTCGTGCGCTACTACAGCAGCTCGTTGGGCGTGGCCTCGCGCACCAAACGTCGGCACGAAGGTGAAGTGTCTGGGCTCGCGCAAGAGATCATTCGTGGCCTCCCTGTGCTCCAGGCATTGGGGCAGACCCAGCCAACCCGCAAGCGGTTCGCTTCCATGAACGTGAAACGCTTGCAAGCAGGCGTCCAAGAAACGTGGGTCACCGTGCGGATGGAACGGGCGCTGCAAATCGCTCAGGGCGTCGTGGTGGGACTGGTGACCGGCGGTGGCGCCCTCCTGATTCTCCGTGGAGACCTCACGATAGGGGAATTGACGTTGGTCCTTTCCTATCTCTCGCAGTTACTCAAGCCGATTGAAAAGTTGAATGATCTGACCGAGACCACGACACGAGCGCTCGTCGGAGGAGAACGCTTGCTCGCGCTCCTGGACCTTCGTCCCGCGGTCGAGGACGCCCCCACCGCTATCGACCTTGGTCGCGCGCGGGGCGAGATTGAGTTTCGTGAGGTCTCTTTTGCCTATCCCGTCCATGATGGGCGCACCAAACCCGTCCTGCGCGGCGTGAACATGCGACTGGCACCAGGCCAACTGACGGTGCTGATCGGGAGAAGCGGTGCCGGCAAGAGTACACTGCTGAGTCTGCTGGTCCGCTTATTTGATCCGTCGACTGGGACGATTCTGCTGGATGGTCACCCGCTGCCCACGATCGCATTGCGCTCCCTGCGCGCCCAGATCGCCACCATGACACAAGAGGCCCATCTCTTCGCTGGCCCCCTCCGCGCGGTACTCTCCGCCAGTGAAACAGTCAGTGATGAGCGCAAAATCTGGGAGGCCCTCACCTTCGTTGCTCTCGACGATTTCGTGCGCGGCCTCCCCGATCAACTCGATACCATGCTCGGGGAAGACGGCCTGAATCTCTCCGGTGGTCAGCGTCAACGTCTCTCGTTGGCACGAGCGTTTCTCCTTGATCGCCCGATCCTGCTGCTCGACGAACCACTGGCGAATGTCGATACCGCGTCAGCAACGGTCATCCTCGAAGCCCTGGCCCGGCTCCGCGTTGGGCGCACCTGCTTAGCCATCACCCATCAACCTGCCCTCCTTGAGTATGCGGACGTCGTGTATCGGCTCGAAGAGGGAGGCATGATCGAGAAGGAAACCCATGCTGCCACTGTTCCAGTGGTACGGAGGCGCGCTTCATGATGCAGCTCCCCTGTACCTCTCACGACACTTTCCCCACCATCCTCTGCTCTCTCGCTGAGAAGGAGGCACAAGCTGGGGGGCAGAATATGGCAACGCTTTCTCCCCTCACGCCACGGTCAATCTTTTGCGTGACCGACCACGCCTACCGTGATCGTGCCGTTGCGGACGAGGTCCGCACCGGTCGTTTCACGCACGTCGGTATGACCTGTGACCTTGGCGTCGAACCGGACTGGCTCAGTGTGGATCTGCCGGAAGATAAAGAATGGCGAATCGAGTGGAGTAAGTTCTATTATGGGTTGAACCTCGGCCATGCTTTCCGAGAGACTGGTGATCCAACCTATCTCCAGACATGGGAACGCCTGGTCTGGTCGTGGATGAAACAGGTTCCCCCTGACCACGATCGCAGCGATGTTATTGGTCGCCGCCTCCAGAACTGGGTCTATGCGTGGAATGTGTTTGCCGCGGCGCCCGCATTTCCAGGGCTGACCGCGGGACTCACCGACCAGCTCCTCACCAGTATCAGCGATCAAGTCTGGCATCTGCGTGCCCACCTCACGCCAGAACGGAATCATCGCACGCTGGAACTCTATGCGCTCTTCATCACCGCTGTGGCGTTGCCGAACCTCAAAGAGGCACCCGCGCTGCTCGACTTCGCCATCGCCGAACTCCATGGTAATCTGCTCACCGATGTGCTGTCCGATGGCGTCCATCGTGAAAGTTCCACGCATTATCATCTCATCGCGTTGCGGACCTATCTGGCGGCGCGTGAAAATGCCCGTCGCTTCGACCTCCACTTTCCGCCTGGGTATGATGCTCACCTGACCCGCGCGTGCGAATTCGCGCTCCACTGCCATCGCCCCGACGGAGCGATTCCGGCCCTCTCGGATAGCGACACGGGAAGTTACACTGATTTGCTGGCCCTCGCCGCGACACTCCTCTCTCGTCCCGATTTTCTGTATGTGGCAACTGCGGGCGAAGACGGAACGCCGCCAACTCGCCGCTATGTCAGTTTCCCGCAGGGAGGATATTTCACGCAGCGTAGTGGGTGGGGAACACGCACCACGCCGTTTCGACAGGAGCGGTTCTTGATTTTCGACTGTGGCCCACTGGGTGACGGTGGCCACGGTCACTACGACCTTCTCAACGTCGAAATCGCGGCGGGCGGTCGTCCGCTGGTTGTCGATCCAGGACGCTACACCTATTCGGATGCCGACGGAAACTGGCGGCGATGGTTCAAAGGCACGGCCGCCCACAATACGGTCTGTGTTGATGGTCTCGATCAAACCCCCTACCAGCGCGGCAAACCAAAAGGACCTCTTGCCCAGGGTCGCCTGCTGCGACGCGCGAGCGCGCCGGGATTTGATCTGCTTGAGGGAGAGGCAACGAGTCCGGCGTATGACGCGATTCACCAGCGTCACGTCGCCTTCATCGGCGACGAATACTGGGTGATCGCTGATCACCTCCATGCCAACCAACCACACCGTTACGATCTCCGTTTCCACCTCACCCCTGACGCATGGGAACGGACCACCATTGACGAACAAGAACAAACGGTGATCGTTCGCGCTCCTGGCCTAACCCTCGTCTTTCCCGCCATTGGGGGAGTCACCATCGAACCAGGCTGGGTCGCTCCCCAATACGGCACTAAACTACCAGCTCCCGTTGTGAGTATTGCGGTGGACAATAGTGTGGACATGGACTTCTTCACCTTGGTTTTTCCGTGCGCCGAACAAGACCCGGTCCCCACTTTCGACGCCCGACAGGACACGTCCTCCCCCACTCATCCTGTGACATTCGTGGAAGTACGCGGAGTTGGGCCACAGCAGGCGTACCGAGACATCATCGCGTGGAGCCCGACGGCGACGCGCCTCACACTGGGACCGTTGCACTGCCATGCCACAGCCGGGTGGCTCCGTGAGTCTCTCGCTGGGAAGAGCGTCAGTTTCCGTCTGTGTGACGCCACCCATCTTAAATGGACATCAAGAGCCCGCTCCCTCGTCTGGACGAGCGCACGTCCCCAGCGGTCGATCTGGTGGCACGACACAACCGGCCTGATTGAAGGCAAAGAGGAACCGTTGCAATGACGACCCTACAACACGCATCGCCGTCGCTCGCCCTTGCTCCTGATCCATGTCTGCCACAGCGAGATACCTTACTCAGTGCTCCTGAGATGGCACGGCGGTTTTCGATACTCCTCGACACGTCCGGCGATCACACCCCACACACGTTCACTCGATGTGAGTGGACGCGAGCAAAGTATCGTATCGGCGAGAGCCTGCGCGTCCTGTATCAATTGCGGATTGACGATACTGCGTATGCCGTTACGGCACGGACTTTCCGCAACGGGGCCAGCGCGCAGGCGTACCAGACAGCCTCCCGTACCGCGCTCCCGTGTGGGCCACTGCCCGCCGTGCTTCACGATCCCACCCTCGACACGGTGTTCTGGACATTTCCTAACGACCGCAAGATTGCGCACCTGTCCCTGTTACACAACGTACCGCCTCATCTCTCGCAACTCCTCGCGCAACCGTGGGGAGCAAGTCGCCTCGTCTCCTATGCGCCGGAACGGGCGGCGATTGCCCAGTGCCTGAGCGCGGACGGAACAGTTCTCGCCTACGCAAAGCTCTACGCCGGAACCGAGGGGGAACAAAGCTTCGCGACTCATAATGCGCTGTATCAGCACGTACCCGTGGACGACCCTCATCTCCGTTTACCACGGGCATTCGCGTATACAGCGCGTGAGCGTCTTCTGTTGCTTGAACCAATTGTCGGGCAACATGCCGAGGCGCTTGATGAGGAAGCGCTTCCCGACGCCACACGGCGCTTTGGTGCCGCCGTGGCGCGACTCCACTCACTTCCGCCTCCCCCCAACGTACCAGAATTTTCACACCTCACAATCAGTGCGCTCCACACCGCCGCGCGGGTACTGGCCCAGGTTCGTCCAGACATTGGCGAAGGCGCGGAGCGCCTTGTTCGCGAACTCGACAAGCGTTGGGATACGTCCGACGAATTATCCGTGTGTCTGCATGGCGATGTCAATTTCAAGAATTGGCTCGCGACCTCCGACCGCGTTGCGCTGATTGACCTCGATGCCGTCTCGACAGGGCCGGCGGCGGCTGACATCGGGGGCGTGCTCTCTGGTCTGTGGTATCGCTATCGAGTTGGGCGTTTCTCCGCCGCGACGGAGCGACACCTCGCGCGCGCCTTTCTCGCGGGCTACGCCGCCGTGCGGCCACTCCCGTCACCCGCGATCGTGCGCTGGTATACGGCAGCCGCCCTCTTGGCGGAACGCGTCTTGCGCGCAGTGACGCGCATTCGTCCTGAAGGGCTCCCTCACCTCAATACTCTTTTGACGGATGCCCACACCTTGCTCACTGGGAGATGTCATGATTGAGCCCGCTCACGTGCGCTATCAATCCCCATTGATGGCACTCACGAAAGATGGACCCGTACTCGACACACTGACGCGTACCAAGCAGTGGCAACAGTGGCGGTTGTCCCACCGGACCTGGGTGCGCACCCACGGACGGTTTGATCCTGACCATGCACCATTTGCGACTCTTGTCTTCGAGACGGTGGATACACCGCAGAGGATTGTTCGCGTCGAGGTCTTCGCGGAATGCCCTCCGAGCGCTGGTCCCGAAGACGCTCTCGTGAGACATCCCACTATTGGCTGGTTGCGCACGATCCGCTTTCCGTCAGACCCCGCTCTGACGACACTTCCTGCTGTGCTCGCCGGAGTGAAAGATGCCGCCGTTGTGCGCTACCGCCCTCACCGACGCTGTACCTTTCGCGTCGACGACGGAGGCCGCGGTCGGTTTGCGAAAGTCTTCCCAGATAATGAGGGTGCACGTCTTCATCGTGAAGGGATTGCCTTATGGCAAGCGGCCAACCGAGGAGAGCTTGGTTTTCTGGTCGCTCAACCGGACCGTTGGGACCATGACACCCACACACTCTGGCAAGAACAGATCGACGGGCGTCCCGCGGCTCCCCATCTCTTTGGTCAAGAGGCGGCTCCCCTTGCACATCGTATGGGGCAAGCGGTGGCTTCTCTCACCCGCTCCACCCTGCACCCCCAAGATATTTTTGACGGACCGGTGCAGCTTGCGCGTTCGCGCCGCTCCGGTGAGGATCTCGTGCGACGCATCCCGCGGCTTGCTCCTTGCGTGCATGATCTTCTGGAGACGCTCTCTCGTACCCACGCCACCTTCGCCGGGCGACCGTTGCGACCGATTCATGGGGCTCCACATCCGCATCAATGGCTCGAAGATGGGACACAGCTTGGCCTGGTTGATTTCGACCGCATTGCTCTCGGTGATCCTGAACTTGATGTGGCGACGTTCTTGGGCGAACTCGATTTTGAGGAAGAACTCCAGACACCAGTCGCGCAACTCGCTGATGCGTTTCTCACTGGGTATGAATCTCTTGATGAGCGCCTTGATCGACGTTTACTCGCGGCGTACCGGGCCCACAAACGGTTAGCCAAAGCGGTACGCTCGGCACGGGCGGTCCGACCTGACGGTGACCAGCGGGCGGCACGCAATCTTGGGCGTGCGTTGGTCGCGCTACAGGAGCCCGCATGAATCAACGATGCGCGAAAATTTTTCTCGTCAGACATGGCCAAAGTGCGTGGAATCAAGAGAAACGCATCACGGGCCAGTGTAATCCACCCTTGTCCGAGAAAGGGGAACGACAAGCCCAGGTGTTAGCCCACGTCTTGCATGAGCAACCACTGACCGCGATTTACACCAGCACCTTGCAGCGCGCTCAACAGACCGCGAGACCAACCTCGTTGACTCACGGCCTTCCTCTGCAAACCCAGGAAGCGCTCAACGAAATTCACCTTGGCGTCTTGCAGGGGCGATTCCGCGATGCGCGCGATCCCGAAGCGCAACGAATGTGGGAACAACGGGGAGAAGATAAACTCGCTTTCCGCGCTCCTGAAGGAGAAACGTATCATGAGCTTCGCCACCGCGTGCTCCCCTGCCTGCGGGCGATCATCAAGGAAGCCCAGAAAGGAGCGGTGCTCATCGTTGGCCACCGCAACACCAACCGTGTCCTCCTGGGGGAATTGTTGCAGTGGCCGCTTGAGGTCGCCGCCGCGACGAACATAAAAAGCACATATCTGTACGAGGTCAGCTATACGCCTCAGCCTCACGTCAGAACAATCTGTTTGGCGGAGACACGCATTGGTCGCGTGCGGGAAGGGTTTTATGCCTAACAAAAACACGAGCGTGGCCTCACGTCCAGTTCTCCTTTTCTACTGTCAGCATTCGTTAGGAATGGGACACCTCGTGCGCTCGTTGGCGCTCGCAACCACGCTGGCCGAGCGATTCCGTGTCGTGTTTCTGAATGGCGGACCGTTTCCCAAGGGCATCACCGCGCCAGATACGATTGAAACGATCTCGCTCCCTCCTCTCGGTATGACCACGGACGGACACCTCGTCAGCCGCGACCGCCGTCGCACGGTCGAACGAGCGCAGTCGCTGCGACGGAAACTCATGCTCGATGCTTTTCACGCGTTACGCCCCCAGGTGGTGTTCATCGAACTCTTCCCATTTGGCCGCAAGAAGTTCACCAATGAATTGCTCCCGCTTCTGGAGGAGACTCGGTCGGCCTCTATTCGTCCACTGGTACTCTGTAGCTTGCGTGACATCTTAGTTGGCCGCGATGCCCAGGGCGATCATGACGAGCGAGCCAGTGTCCTCGCGAACCAGTATTTTGATGCCATTCTGGTGCATGCCGACCCTCAATTCGCTCGCCTGGAAGAATCCTTTCACCCGAAGACACCATTACAGATTCCTGTGCACTACACGGGCTTCGTCTTCACCGAAAAGCAGCCCGCTCAGACCCGGCCCCTCAAACGCGCTCATCAGATCGTCGTTTCGGCTGGTGGGGGTATCGTGGGAGAACCTCTCCTCCGCACCGCGGCGGAGGCCCATGCGCTCGTGTGTCCACACGAACGCGTCCCGATGAAACTCATCGCTGGCCCATTTTTATCTGAAGCAGACTGGCAGTCGCTGCGGAACATCGTCAAAGGACAACCGGGCCTCAGCCTCCATCGCTCCGTCCCAGACTTATGCGCCGCGATGCGCGGCGCCACGGCGTCGATCAGTCAGTGCGGCTACAACACCGCGCTGGATATTCTGCGCGCGGACGTTCCGGCTTTGGTGGTTCCTTTTGCTGAAGGGGGCGAGGATGAACAAATGAACCGCGCGCGTCGCTTGGAAAAGCTCGGTGCGTTGCGCGTGCTTGATCCCCAACATCTTGACGCGCTCACCCTCGCGGAGGAGATTCGGGCACTGCCGCGGTTTACTCCACAGGCAGTGACACTCGACCTTGATGGAGCCCAGCATACCGCTCATCTCGTCGAGGAGCTGGTCCAAGCTCAACTTTCACAACAACGCTCCGACCTGCGAGAGACATCCCCCCAATGACAACTTGGCTCGACCCACTCCGCCGTGCACTTGATACCGCCCCGGCACCGGTCTCGATTTTTTTTCGTGCTGATGATGGCGGCTGGGCAAATGACGCGTTGTTCGCGCTTCTCGACCTGTTCGCCTCTCATACACTTCCGCTTGACGTCGCGGTGATCCCTCAAGCCCTGACTTCATCGCTCGCGCAGGAATTGCGCACAAGAGTTTCGCGTACGCCGGCACTGGTGAGACTCCACCAACATGGCTTCGCGCATACCAACCATGAATCCACTGGTCGCAAATGTGAGTTTGGTCCAGCGCGGCTCAAAGCCGATCAACAGCGAGATATTGAGTGGGGACGACGGCAGTTACACGAGTTGCTGGGTCCCACGGTCGATCCGATTTTTACTCCGCCGTGGAACCGCTGCACGACGGAGACCGGAGAGTGCCTCCGCACCCTGGGATTTCGCCTCCTCTCACGCGATGCCACCGCCGTCCCATTGGCAATCGCGGGTCTCGGCGAACTACCGATTTCTGTCGATTGGTTCGCCCAACGCAAGGGAGCGCGGTTGCCTCGTGAGGAGTTCGGCGTGCTGCTCGCCGCTACAGTCACTCCCGCGAAACCACTCGGCATTATGTTTCACCACGCCATGATGGACGCGGAAGAACATGCGGCGGCAAATGATTTGCTCGCCGTCCTTGCCACGCATCCACAGGTCGCATGCCGCTCGATGCGCGCGCTCACGGATACCGCATCGGAACCACGACATTAACCGGCGAGCGCTCGCGTCGGTTCCGTGGCCCTCAATAACAGCAAGGAATTGTCCTGCATGAAACTGATACTCAGCCTCGCGCTTGTTTGCTTTGCCTTCTTGAGTCATCAACAGACCCATGCCCAGGAACTCGTTGGGCAGCGACTCAAACTGACCGGACAATGGACCGGCACATCCTTCACGGTCACCCGCACACAACAACGGGACGCCCGTGGAGAAGATCCCCGCCGTGGCCAGATCACCGGACAAATTCACGAGATCAACCCGACCGCACGAACATTGCGCGTCGGTCCTCTGCTCATCCAATGGACCGACACCACGCAGTTTAAGGAGACATCTCCCGCCGCACTCGCGGTGGACCAGGTGGTTCAGGTGAAAGGGCGAGTCAGTGGTCCTGGACCGCTACGGGCAACGGAAATTAAACCTGAAGTGCTCGCGGCTGATCGGCTGGAGATGTTAGGCAGTATCACTGAAGGTGGGCGGCGTGCTGATGGCGCACTGCGGTTGACGATGCTCGGAGTTTCGGTGGACATCCCGAAAGGGATACATACGAGTGGCAGCGAACTGACGAAACGACCGGATGATCGACCTCCGGAAGAGCAATTCACGTTCACCTTCCTCAACCGTCCGATGACCATTGGCGGAAAGTTGGAAACGACTTCATTATACCGTGACAACTTCGAGCTGAGCCCGAGCGTCACAGACGCGCGCTTTCGTTTTGGGCAAGAACTGCAACTGCAACTTCTCTACGCGCTGTCGGAAAAAACGTCCCTCTTCCTGGAAGGCCAAATCGCGTACGAGGCGGAGCTGTACAACAAAACCAAACCGCGAGAATTAGAATGGGCTTTCGGGCGTGGGCAGACCTGGTTGTATATGAGCAACCTGTTCGAGAGCCCCGTGAGCCTCCAGCTTGGTCGCCAAAGTATCCGTGAACGCCGGAGTTGGTGGTGGGATGACGATCTTGATGCGGTGCGGCTTCACTATGACCGCCAGTACTGGCATGTGGAGATCGCCTTCGCGCAAGAACTCGCGCGGGAGGCCACGGACGAGAAACACATCGCGCCGCGCCATCACAACGTTCTCCGTCTGTTCGGCTCCTCCTCCTGGAGTTGGGATAAAAATCAACGGATTGACACCTTTTTCCTCTATCACCACGATCATTCACGCCGACAGTCGGTAGGGAACAGTGTGCAAGCAAGCCGCGAGGATCCCAGTGATGCCTCGCTGGCGTGGTTTGGCGGACGCGCCAGCGGCAAACTCGATCTCGATCGTTTCGGGGAAATGGACTATCGCCTCGAAGGGGCGGGAGTCGCTGGCCATGAGGTGGTTTTTGACTTCGAGGATGATGAGCAACGGAAAAGCCGGAGTCAGGTATCTTCGCGATTCTCACGCAAAGTGATGGGCTGGGCGCTGGATAATAGTCTCTCCTGGGAGACGCGCGTCCCAGGCCGCCCGACACTCTCGGTTGGGTACGCGGTGGGCTCTGGCGACCGCCACCCCGACCGTGGGACCGATCATGCCTTTCGGCAAACCGGACTGCACGACAACAAAGGGCGTTTCCGCGGAGTGAATCGTTTTCGCTACTATGGCGAATTATTACGCCCCGATCTCTCGAATCTCCAGATTTGGACGGTCGCCCTCGGTTTCTGCTTCTGGAAAGACAGTTCGGTCGAATTCGCCTACCATCTCTATGATCAATTATATGCGGCTCCCGTGTTATTAGAGTCACGAGTGAATGCGGACCCGACGGGGAAACGGAAAGGCATTGGCCAAGAGTGGGACATTATCGTCGGGCTGGAAGAGTGGGAGCAGTTCCAAATCGAAGTGATCGGAGCCCTCTTCCGCGCCGGGCCAGCATACGGGCGGAGTTCTGGTGAAATCGCCTCCAGTATCTCGTTCCAACTGCAATACAACTTTTGAGCTTCTCTCTTACGCCCGCCGCCGGGCCACGAAGAAGAGCCGCCGAAAAGGAAAGAGCGTGCCGTGCGGCCCTTCAGGATAGGCGGCTCGCAACTTATCCCCGTAGACCGTCTGAAATTCCCGTTGCTGCTCCGCGTTCAGGCGCGACAACGTTGGTCGCAGCGCCGTCCCTTTCACCCATTCCAGCACGGCATTGGGGCCAGTCAGCACGTGATAATAGATGGTCTCCCAGAGGTCCACGGTGCAGCCAAGGTCGTGCAGCGTGTCGGCGTACCAGGTGGGAGTTTGGACAAAATACTGTGGCTGCCGGGGGCCCAGGATGCTCACCCACGGCTCTTGTTCGAGTAGTGCCTCCAAACAGGTGTGCGTCGGCGCGCTGAAGTTATTGGGCATTTGCACGGCCAGCACCCCGCGCGGCGCGAGCTGACTGACGAGATGGGGGATAAGGTGTGGATGGTCCGCCACCCACTGCAAGGCGGCATTGGAGACGATGCGATCGAACGGCTGTACGGAGCGCCAGGTGGCAATATCACCAAGCGTGAACACCAGGTGGGGGGGCGGCGCGAGCCGGGTCGCGCTCGCGAGCATCTCCGGGGAATTATCCACGCCAACGACACGCGCCTCTGGCCAGCGATCCAGCAGCGTGCTGGTCAAATTGCCAGGTCCGCAGCCGAGATCCGCCACGGTCCGCACGTCATCGTCCGGCACGCGCCCAACCAAGTCGAAGAAAGGGCGCGAGCGTTCGTCACTGAAACGTTGGTATTGGTGTGGGTCCCACCGCGCACGGATTGAAGAGAGCGGATTCGTGTTTGTCATGTGATTGTAGGATGCAGGAGAAGCGGCGAGAAGTGGGAATTATGGCATCCCCATTTTCCTGCTTCCTGGCCCCTGTCCCCCGTCCCCCTTTTTACACCGCCGGTTTCGCCACCACCTCATTCGCCACATGCCGCTTGACCCAGCGTCCATCGGTTGAACTGCCCAGCAACTTGCCATTTTCGACAATCACCTTGCCGCGCAGGATGGTCATCACCGGATAGGCATGGCACTGAAACCCTTCCCAGATGCTGTAATCCGAGTCGGCGTGCAGATCACTGAGAGCGATGACCTTTTTCTCGTTCGGGTCGAGCAACACGATGTCGGCATCACTGCCCGGTTGGATCGCCCCTTTTTGTGGGTACAGGCCAAGGATGCGCGCCGCGTTCGCCGAGGTAATATCGACAAAGCGTTGCAGTGACACCCCGCGCTCAGCCACAAACTTGGCGTATGCCACCGGCATGCGAGTCTCGATGCCATTGTGTCCGCCACAAACCGTTTCGATCATGTCGCCCCACAGCTTTGGTCCCTTGTAGGTCGTGTACTCATCGGTCGCCGTCGTGGCTAAGCGACCATCCGCCAAACCCGCGGTCAGCGCCTCACGGTCATCGGCGAATTTGATCGCTGGATAGGTGTGAATCGCCGTGCCACCCGGTTTCTTGTAGTCCTCGCAAGTAAATTGCAGATAGTTATGCAGCGCCTCACCATAGACTGGCATGCCATTGCTCCGTGCTTCTTCAATGGCGGCCACGCCTTCTTTCGCCGTGACATGGACGAAATAGATGCCCACGCCGGTATGTTTGGCCAGGCGAATGATGTGACGAAACGCCAGGTCCTCGGAAATGTTGTTGTGGACCAGATGCAGATTGTAGCCTTGCGCGCGCCCTTCGCGTTTGAGTTTCTCGGTCATGTAGCGCACGATCTCATCTTCTTCGGCGTGCACGGCCATGATGCCCCCATGTTTGGCGACTTCCTCGAAGATCGGCCATAGGTGACCATACGGAACACGGATCGGGTGGAACGTGGTGAAAATCTTGAAACTACCGACGCCTTCTTGAATCGCTTCCTTGATCTCTCCAATCGTCACCGGCGCGACTTCACCAGCCAAGATATAGTGAAAAGCGAAATCCGTGTAACTATGCGTGCGGAAGACCTCGCGTCGCTCTGCGATGACCTCCATGATGGAGCGTGGCGCTTGTCCACTCGACTCGGCGAAACTCAAGTCCCCGGCGAAGTCGATAATCGTCGTGACTCCGCCAAAGGCGGCGGCGCGACTCGCGGCTTCGGGCGGCTGGGTCATCACGTCGGCTTGTCCCGACCAGAACTCCGGCACGGGAATGCCGATATGGGCATGGGGTTCAATCCCGCCAGGAATGACAATCTTGCCGCGCGCGTCAATCGTGCGTCCGGCCTGCGCCGACAAGGTTCCCGTCTGACCGACGGCGACAATCTTTTCTCCTTGCACGCCAACATCCATGATCCCGACGGCCTGGGGAGTCACAACCTGACCACCTTGAATAATGAGATCGAACATTGCGAATACCTCCTTTTTGGCTTATGGCTTATGCCGCTGGTTTTGCCAATATCTCGTTCGCCACCTGTCGTCGAACCCACTGCCCGTCAGTCGCACTGCCGACCAGCTTGCCATTCGCCACAATGACCTTGCCCCGCAGGATGGTCATCACTGGATACCCCTGGCACTGAAACCCTTCCCAGATGCTGTAGTCCGAGTCGGCATGCAGATCACTGAGCGAGATCGTCTTCTTGAGATTCGGGTCAAGGATGCAGAAGTCGGCGTCACTGCCCGGCTGAATCACACCTTTCTTGGGATAGAGCCCCAGTATCTTGGCCGCGTTCGTCGAGGTGACATCCGCGAACCGTTGCAGCGACATCCCCCGTTCGACCACGAGCTTGATGAACGCGACGGGAATGCGTGTCTCGATGCCGTTATGGCCACCACACACCGTGGCGATACGGTCGCCCCACAGTTTTGGTCCCTTGAAGGTCGTGTATTCATCCGTCGCCGTGGTCGCCAAGCGACCATCCAGCATCCCAGCGATGAGCGCGTCACGATCATCGGCGAACTTGATCGCCGGATAGGTATGGATCGCCGTCCCGCCCGGCTTCTTGTAGTCGTCACAGGTGAACTGCAAATAATGATGGAGTGCTTCCCCGTACACCGGCAGTCCGGCCTGGCGTGCCTCTTCGATCACTTTCACGCCCTCCTTGGCGGTGACGTGAACAAAATAGATACCCACGCCGGTATGCTGAGCAAGGCGGGTGATGTTCCGAAACGCCAGGTCTTCGGAGAGATTATTATGGACGAGATGGATGTTGTGGCCTTGATCGCGCCCTTCGCGTTGGAGTTTCTCGCTCATGTAGGACACGATGTCATCATCTTCGGCATGCACGGCCATGATGCCGCCATGTTTGGCGACTTCGGAAAAGAGACTCCACAGATGCCCGTTGGGAATACGCACGGACGGTTGGTCGGGTGCGGTATGCACGGGGTTGTTCACCGTGAAAATCTTGAAGCTGCCAATCCCTTCCTCGATTGCCTCGCGCACCTCGCCGATGACTTCGGGCTGCACCCGTCCGGCGACAATGTAATGAAACGCATAGTCGGTATAACTATGCGTGCGGAACACCTCACGTCGCCGCTCAATGGTTTCGAGCATCGGGCGCCGACTTTGACCTAAGAGCGCCTTACGACTCAGGTCCCCGGCGAAATCAATAAAGGTCGTCACTCCACCAAACGCCGCCGCGCGACTGGCGGCTTCCGGTGGTTGCGTCATCACATCGGCTTGGCCGGTCCACGCGGGCGGGACGGGGACTCCCACATGCGCATGCGGTTCGATGCCACCGGGCAGCACGATTTTCCCTTGCACATCGATCACTCGCTGGGCATCCGCCGCCAACGTCCCCGGCCAGCCTAGCGCGACGATTTTCTCCCCTTGCACGGCGACATCCATTTCTCCAACCGAATATGGAGTCACAACCCGTCCACCACGAATCACGAGATCCAGCATATCTCACCTCCATTTGGCCCCTGGCATATAGCCTAAGGCCCGCTCACCCCGTTCGCTTTATGGCATATAGCTCTTGCCATAATCCATAGGCTATGTGCTATAGGCCATAAGCTATCGGAGGACAAACCGCATGAGAGCATTAGATGACATTCGTATCCTTGATCTGACGCATGTGTACAACGGCCCCTACGCGACCCTGTTACTGGGGTTTCTTGGGGCCGAGGTCATTAAGGTCGAGCCAACCCTGAAAGGGGAGATGGCCCGCACCATCTTCAAAGTGCCCAACCACGATGAGAGCTATCCCTACATCATGCTCAACTCCAACAAAAAAGGGATCACGCTGAACCTCAAATCTCCACGTGGCCGTGAGTTGTTCAAGGAGTTGGCGCTCCAGTCCGATGTGGTAGTTGAGAACTTCGCCGCCGGCGCGATGGACAAGCTGGGGCTTGGCTATGAGGAGCTGCGTAAACTGCATCCCGGTCTGATTTACGCGAGTGGCAGCGGATTTGGGCGCTCCGGTCCGTATAGCGAATATCCCGCGTTTGACCCGATCATCCAGGCGATGTCCGGGTTGATGGCCAGTACCGGATTCCCCGGCAGTCCGCCGGTCAAGGCTGGGCCGCCGATTTTCGACATCATGGCGGGCACGCATCTCTGCGCGGGGATTCTCGGCGCGATTCATCAGCGGGATCGCACCGGAGCAGGCACGCTGGTCGAGAGCAATCTATTTGAGTCGGCGCTGGGCCCCATGATTACGCAGATGTCCGGGTATCTCTCGCGTGGCATTCGTGGGCGCTTTGGCAATACGGCGGCGGGCCGATCCTTCTCGCCCTACAACAGCTACAAAACGTCGGATGGCTATGTGCTCTTGTTGGTCGCCAATGATGAGAAGTGGCGCGCGCTGTGCAGAGTGATGGAACGAGAAGACCTGCTGACGAATCCCGACTATGCCACCAATAGCGCGCGCACCAAACGTTTCGACGAGATGGACGAGATTGTCGGCGCGTGGACGGCGCGGTACACCAAACGAGAAGTGATGGAAAAACTCACGGCGGCGGATGTCACCTGTGGCATGGTGAACGAGATTTCGGAAGTGTTGAATGATCCCCATCTGCGCGCGCGTGGCACCTTGCAAGACATCATGCACCCCACGGTCGGCAAGGTCACGGTACTCGCATCACCGATTCGTCTCAACGGTGACACGCCCACCATCGACTCCGCCGCGCCGACTCTGGGACAGCATAACGACCTCGTCTACGGCAAGTTGCTGGGGCTCTCGGAGAAGGAGATCGGGGCGTTGCGGGAGCAGGGAGTGATTTGAGGCGCAGTTCGGTCAAAATTTGAGAAATCCAATAAGGAGGGATGTTATGGGAATCGCGGAAAATAAGCAGGTTGTATCAGGATTTATCGATGCGTTGTCGAGCGGCAATCTGAAAGCACTGGACGCCGCGCTGGCGGAGGACGCGACGTGGTGGTTGCCAGGGTCATTGCCAGTGTCGGGCACCCACCGTGGCAAGAAGGGCATCTTCGAGGGCTTCCTGGCGAAAGCTGGCCCGCTCTTTCAACCAGGGAGCCTAGCCATTGAGGTGCGCAACACCATCGCGGAAGGGGATTGTGTCGCGGTCGAATGGATCGCGCGCGGCAAAACCGTCAAAGGCAAGCCCTACGAAAACTATTATCACATCATGTTTGAGGTGAAGAACGGCAAGGTCCAAACCGTGCGGGAGTATGTTGATACGCTGTACGCCAAGGAAGTGCTGTTTAGCTAAAAGACGCGGGTGGGTACTACTGATTCGTTCATCTTCAATTGACGGGTAGCAGTAAAAAACGGGGCCGTCGCAGCGCTCCGCGCCCAGCCAA
>JABFSC010000396.1 GCA_013140885.1 Deltaproteobacteria bacterium
CCTTCGAGCCTTGCCGTTGCAGCAGCACGTAGATTCCCCGGTAGGCCGCGCTGGTTCGCGTCCGCAAGGTGTCGAGGCGCGAGGGCTGGAAACCCGCCGCCACCACCGTGACCGGTTCGCTTGCCGTCGGGTCGTCAATCCACGTCAGCAGGTTCACGAGGTCGTTCGCGATTCGGGTTTCGACTGAACCACCATACAGCTCGCCGAGAACGCCGCTCCAATACCAGCGAGCCAGTTTCCGCCGGATGACCGGCTCAAGCCAACGTTCGCCAAGGTGAACCATCGTCGTCGCCAGCGGAATGATTTGGCTGCGGTAAGGCAGGAATTTCGGGTGATGAAAGCCCTCCATGCGCAAGAAGCGGTCGGCGGCAAAGAAGCCATTGGCCAACTTGTCCGCCCATTTCTTGTAGGCGTCCAAGGGCAACGCTAGCACATGCTCGCGCTTCGCGCTCACTACGGTGACCTCCTTGCCTGTTTTGCCAGCGGCGATGTCCTCGCAACGTTTCTCGTAGGTGTGGAGAAGCGAGAGACCTTGGAGAAACTCGGTCGGTTCAATGTCACGCAGCAGCGGCTGTGTGGTGAACTTCTTGTGCCTGCCTTGCACGTTGACCGCGGGCGGCCCAAACCAATCGTCGCGCAGGTTGAAGCTGTCCGCCGCGTAGGTCGCCGTCGCCAACTCGAACACTGAAAGTGGGACTCCTCCGGTGTTCACCTTTTCAAAGACTAGACAGACGGCCTCTTTGCTCGTCTCCTTTTTGAGTTGGATGACGGGAATTTGGTATTCCCGGAAAGCATTGAGGACACGTTTCCGAAACTCCATGTAGCGGGCAAACTTGGCGGCATCGTGGGCCATCAAGCCTTCCTCCCACTCATCGGAGTTCAGAATCTGATTGCAAGGGAAACAGAAGGCCGAGAATTCTTTGTTCCGCGAGCCCAAGTCCAGCACGACATCTCTGCCGAAGTTCGTGCGCAGCGTTCGGGTTTCGTCCACGGCAATGATGGACTCGTCGAGATCGCTATTTCCCACCAAGGCTTTCTCAATGTCGATGTAGTAGAGACGGCGAACGTCCCGACCCTTGTCGTCCTTTGTGCTCACCGACGCGGAGAGCTTCAGCACTTGGGTGAGAGACGTGAGGCGCTGCTGTCCGTCGAGAATAAGGTTCTCCACCGAGGCGGCTACGCCCGGCGCAAGGGCGACCCCTTCGACCAGCCGGATTTGAAACCGTGCCGTGCCGCCGGTTTCCAACAGCATGATGCTCCCAATGGGAAACGATCGTGCGATGCTGACGAGTAGGGACCGGATATGCGCGTCGTCCCACACCCACCCGCGTTGAAAGTCGGGGAGCTGGATTTTGCCTTCCACGATCTGCTCCAGCAGTTTGCTCAGAGCCGTCTTGGTTGAATCAAAGGTTGCCATAACGTTTATAGTTCTCCGGTGAATGCCTTCTGCAAAATGGACTGCCGAAGCCGGGTGGCGCGCTGGAGGTTGGCGGACACCACCGCTTCCAACTCCTCCACCACGCTCAACCGCCGCTCCACTTCCGCCACGATCCGGGTCTGCTCGGCGGGCGGAGGAATTGGAACGGGAAGCCCTTTGAGTTTCGTCATACTGATAGAGGCGAGGTTGGTCGTGTGCTTCCCCTCGTCGAAAAAGAACTGTTGCCCGAACGTGTTTGCATACCAGGAAACCAGCTTCGGACTCAGCGCGGCAACGTAAAGACGAGCACGAAAGACGTGGTTCTGGTGGATACACTCGGGCAACTCACCGTTCCAAACCCAGCCTCGGCCGAGTTTGTCCCGATCGCCGCCCTCGTTGAACAGTATGTCGCCAGGCTTCAGCGCGAGTGCCTGAATCTCGTCCTCGGTCGTGACAATTTCCTTTACTTCGGTCAAGTCAATGTAACCGCGCTGGACGTTCGCTACCCGCAAGTATGGAACTGAGCGAGCGGGAGCAGTGTGTTTGCGGTTTTGGTCTTTCGTTATGCCGCCTTTGATTTCTCCGAGGGCATCGAGAGTCGCCCACGTCCAGCCCTCGGGAAGTTGCGCCAGCTTCGTCGTGTCGGTAACGGCGGGTTCTTTGAATTGGCCACGGCCCTGCCAGTTTTGGCGGCGCTCAGCGAGGATGCGGACGAGCAGGGCTTCGCCGGTTTCGAACTCAGGGTTTAGGTTTCGGGTTTCAGGTTTCAGGCGGACGAGTTCGGCTTCCGTAGGGACAAGGCGGCCTTCGCAGGCGGCTTTGAGGACGGCGGCGCGGTAGCGTTTGAGGTTGGCCTGCACCCGCCGCAACGCCGCCACCCCCGCCTCCAGCCGCGTGAATTGCTTCTCAATCTCCGCCACAATTCGCCGCTGTTTGGGGAGGGGTGCAACGGGCAACAGAATATCCGACAGGTCACCTTTGTTGAATCCGTTCTGGGCTGAACGCGAAATCATGTGAATCGGTGTTTGGAAGAACGGTGTCTGGAGCAGGTAAAACAAATACCGATTGAAGAACTGCTCCTTGTCGAAGATGACCTTAGCGAGCGCGACGTTGTATGCGCCATCTTCGCCTGTGACTATTCTCCCGAGTGAAGCCCCATAGCGTGCAATGAGAATGTCATCTTCCGTGCAGCGTTTGGTTACCGAGTCCTCGCGCACGAATGTTGGCACGCCGCGTTCGCCGAAGTCTCGAATCTGGAGAAGCTGAATGTAACCAGGTGTTGACTCGTAAACGAAAGTCGATTTTGGCGGTTGGCTGCCGCCTTGAATATCGAGAATGTTTTCAAACCGCTGATAACTCCATGCGGCTGGCAAATTCGGAAGCTCAACGTGGTAACGGCTGCCCATTTCTTCCGCCCCTTCAGGGCTCAGCGTGTTTTGGGATTCGTGACCCAGGGCGGCGTCGCTGCGCTCCTTGCCCTGGGCTGGCTTGTTCCGCCCCGTTGGGGCTGCGGTTGTGCGCGTCGCGGTCATTCCCGCGACTCCAGTTGTTTGCGGGTCTTCTCCAACTCGGCGGCGAGGACTTTTTCATCGGGCAGCGCGGTGAGGTATTCGCGGACAAGCAGCTTGGTGGGCAGGGCCTCGGTGGCAAAGCGGACGAGGACTTCGCTTTTGCCACTGCAAAGGATGATGCCCACGGGTGGGTTTTCGCCGGGCTGCACCCAGTGTTCGCGGGCGTAGTTCAGATACACGTGCATCTGCCCGGCGTCGGCGTGGGTGAAGCGGCCGAGCTTCAAATCGAAGATGACGAGACAGCGCAGGCGGCGGTGGAAGAAGAGCAGGTCCACACGATACCATTCGTCGTCGATGCGCAGGCGGCGCTGGCGGCCGACGGAGGCGAAGTCGTTGCCCAGCTCCAGCAGGAAGGTTTCGAGGTGGCGGATGAGAGCGTCCTCAAGGTCGGTCTCGGAGTATTCATCTTCTTGCATGGTGCTCACGCAGGTGACGCGCCTTCACATCCCTGCTCGGAAATCGGTTCCTTAACATTCTGCCCGCACGCAGGGCAACGAAAAGTGTGCTTGTTAAGTTGCTTGAATCGAAGCCCGGTGTCATGGCTCAGATCAGGTTCGTGGTAGGTGATCAGCATGCCATTAGCCGTCACATCTTCCTTCAGGCCGCAGCCTGGGCAGTGCAGTAATTCGCGTTTGTTGGTGAAAATACCGAGGGCCTTCGCGCGCTTCTGTATCGCAGCGAGTTCGGCGGCGAGTCTACGTAGTTTGGCATCAAGCGGACTCATTGAGCCTCCTTTCATTGCAGTCGCCTTGAGTTCTTATTTTCCTGAGTTTGCCTTTATCCAAAAGCGCACTCATTTTGACTTGGTGCGGTAGGGCGCGGATTCCTCACGTACGGTGCTGGAAATGGAATGGATCGCCCGGCCGCGAATAGCGGTCTCCCGTTCGCGCAGGACATCAAGCATACGAAGCTTTTCGGCCAGCGACCGCGCGGCGAGATCACGGCGCAGCGCGCGTTTGCTTTCGAGAATCTTTTGCAGGTCAATGCTCATGGCTCATCGCCGAAAAATTGTCGTTCAAACTTCTGCCAGGCCGCAACGAGGTCATGCCGGACCAGAATGGTCTAGAGGCGTACCGAGTCGAGTACGCCAGCTTCGAGGAACAGGAGCAGACGAGCTTTGTCCTTGGCGCGTCCGGTCTGGAGTGCAATGGCGGCGAGATGTTCGGCGGTAAAGACGCGGGTGGGGGTTCCGTCTACGTCCCTGATCACTGCTTCTTCCAGCGCTTCTTCCACGAGCGGGGTTACCGGCGGCAGGAATTGGACAGGCCAGCCGGCGATGACGATATATTCGCGCTCATTCTTGCAGCCACGTGCTGTCAAATAATCGTAAATGCGTTTCGGATTGGCGATAAGGCTGCCGGGAACCGGTTCAATAACGACAAAAATGTCCACATCAAGCGTTGCGACTGGTTCCAGGTAAAACGTCGCACCCACCGCACCACCGATGGCGTAAGGTTCAATCACGCCGTCGGCCTGCACTGGTTGACGACGGCGATGACTTCTTTGATATTCACGTTCAAAGACATATCACGCGGCTAGGGCTTGATTCAATTCATCAAGCAGTGTGGGGAGCTGTGAACCGAAAAGCTGATGCGCTTTGCCCAGGCCGCCACCTCTAGATCAACTTCACATCCCGCGCGAACTGCTCCATCATGTTCGCCATTTCCGAGTAACTGCGCGCGAAGTTGAAAAAGGCCAGGTAGAGATACGTGGCTCCGAGTTCTTGATAGCGGGGAATGTCCTCGATCATCGCTTCAGGCCGTTTGCCACGTGGCGAGACACACAGCGTGATGGTCGAGAGGTCCCGCCCTGCTTTGGCGGCTTTGGTCTTGAGTTTGTCGAGCCGCTCGGCGAATTCTTGCGGGCTGGTCACGACCGCCGCCCAGCCATCGCCATACTCGACAATGCGACGTAACGCCGGACCGGTATGACCGCCAATCCAAATTGGCGGATGCGGTTTCTGCACTGGGCGCGGCTCGCACGCCACTTCGGGAAAACGATGAAACTTGCCCTCGAAGTGGGGGTGTTCACTCGTCCAGAGTTCTTTCATCACCGCCACGGCTTCATCGCTCACAGGGCCACGCTGGGCAAAGGAGGCGTTGAGGGCATTGAACTCCTCTTCCATCCACCCCACGCCCACGCCAAGAATCACGCGCCCTCGCGAGAGCACATCAATCGTCGCGACGGTTTTCGCGGTCACCACCGCGTTGCGGTGAGGCAGGACGAGGACCGCCGTGCCGAGTCGCACCTTTGTGGTGCACGCGGCGACAAAGCTGAGCACGCTCAAGGGTTCGAGCAGTGGCTCGGCTGGGTCCATGGGGAACGCGCCGGTGGCGGTGTAGGGATAGCGAGAGTTGATCTGTCGAGGAATGACCACATGGTCCGCCGCCCATACCGAATCAAAACCGAGAGCTTCAGCGGCTTGGGCGGTCATGCGGATATTGGTCATCACATCGCCACGCGCGAGTGGGCCGATGTGCGGTAAGAATGCGCCGTATTGCATGGGAGTCCCTCCTTTTGTGGTCCGCTTTGACTACCACATCGTGCGTTGGAGGCCAACGCACGAGAGGGGAGACTGTTCGCAACGAGCGCAATATCTTCAGGTCCCGAGCGGGAGCCGCCGAATCCGCACCTGTCCCTCGGTGACACTGATCATCGCCCCCTGCTCAAGGGCTTCTCCATGTTGAGCGAGAATGTTTTGCAACGCACTATTCACGCGGGCAGGGTGCATATTCCGGAGACGAAATGTGATCACACTCGGCAATCTGGCTCCACTGGCGGCAACCAACTCTCCGAAGTCGAGGTCGTGGACCAACGCAATGCGCCCCTCTTGGCGGGCTTTCTCCACGATGTCGGGGTCTGGTAATCGCTCCAGGCCTTGCTCGGAAAGATGCACGGCATCATGCCCAAGGCCGTGGAGAAAAGCGACGGTCTTGAGGGAGATACCCATGTCCGCGAGAAATTTCACGGGTGGATTGGTTCCAACGGGTGAACGGTTTCTTCCGCGAGCCAGGCCACATAATGCAGCGCCTGGTGAATGTCTTCTGGTTCCAGATAGGGATAGGCGTTGAGAATCTCAGGAATGGTCATGCCGTTGGCCACCAGATTCACCACCAACGACACAGTGATCCGCATGCCGCGAATACATGCACGGCCACCCATCACGTGTGGATCGAAAGTAATGCGTTCAAACCCCAGCATAGCCTCTCCATGTGTGTTCTCAAGTTCCTGGTTTTTGCGTCCACCAAGCAACACGCGAGGCAGGGCGGTCACGCCGATTAGCCGACGCCCAACCGTTTCTTCCCTTCGGCGGACATCATCTCTGGATGCCACGGCGGGTCCCAGACCACGCGGACTTCCGCGCGGGTGACGCCGGTGAGTGAGAGAATCCGCTGTTGCGCGTCACGCGCGATGGTGGGTCCCATGCCGCACCCTTGCGCGGTGAGGGTCATTTGGACGAGGACGCTCGTCTGGCCCTGGGGTAACGGTTCAAGCTGGAGATCGTAGATGAGGCCGAGGTCCACGACATTGATGGGAATCTCTGGGTCGAAGACCTGCCGGAGCTGGTCCCACACCAGCTCTTCCGTGATCGGTCCATCGGATGTCGATGCGACGGGTGCCGCGCTGTTCGGCGTCTTGCC
>JABFSC010000296.1 GCA_013140885.1 Deltaproteobacteria bacterium
GTCGCGCAGTTGTTGACAGCGGTTCGGAAAGAACCGTAAGCGGCAAATCAAAAGGCACAAGAAAGTAGGCTGGGATTCCCGGTGCTCATCCCAGCCTACGTCTTCTCATTGCTTCATCTTCTTACTTGTTGAGGACGAGCGATTCCATAATCTGATCAACACAGGCCTCGGCTGTCAGATTCACTGTCTGGAGGTGAATTTCAGGTGCCGCTGGCGGCTCGTAATTGCTGTCGATCCCAGTAAAGTTTTTTATCTCGCCGCGCCGTGCTTTGGCATAGAGCCCTTTCACATCACGGCGTTCGCACTCTTCGAGGGGCGTGTCGACGAAGACTTCGATGAACTCGCCGGCATCGAACAGATTACGGGCCAGTTGACGCTCTGGGCGGAATGGTGAGATGAAAGAGACGAGCACAAGCAAACCGGCATCGACAAAGAGTTTCGCAACCTCGGCGACGCGGCGAATATTCTCCACGCGATCAGCTTCGGTGAAGCCTAAGTCGCGGTTGAGTCCGTGGCGAACATTATCGCCATCGAGAATGTAGGTGTGTTTCCCCTCGGCATGCAACCGTTTCTCGAGCAGATTCGCAATCGTCGATTTCCCTGAACCCGAGAGCCCGGTGAACCACAGACAACGTGCGTGCTGATGTTTGATCTCGGCTCGGGCGGACTTTGTGACTTGGATGGCCTGCCAATGGACGTTGACCGCGCGACGCAACGCGAAATGGATAATACCGGCGCCAACGGTCTCGTTGGTCAGTTTGTCGATGATAATAAATGCACCTAAGCGCTTGTTGTTCGGGTAAGGCGCAAACGGCACGAGGCGGTCGAAACCGATGGTGACTGTCGCAATTTCGTTGAGGCTTAACGTCTTCGCGGCAAGATGGGCACCCGTGTTGATGTCAAGACGATGCTTGATGTGCGTGATCGTCACGCTCGCGGCCTTGGTATGAATCAGGGCGGCGTAGGAGCGGCCAGGGAGGAGGGCCTGTTCACTCATCCAAAAAAGATCTGCTTCGAACTGATCCGCGGCTTCAACTGGGTGGGACGCCGCGGCAATGACATCGCCTCGGCTAATATCGACTTCATCTTCAAGGACGACCGTGACGGACTCCCCAGCATGCGCTTCGCTTTGCGAGCCGCCCCACACGGGAATGTCCTTCACTCGGCTCGTGACCCCAGAGGGACACACACGGACGAGATCGCCGGGCTTGACCGTGCCGCTCGCGATGCGGCCAGAAAACCCGCGGAAATCGAGGTTCGGCCGGTTGACCAGCTGCACTGGCATGGCAAACGGTTGAATAGTTTCTTGCTCACTAGCCGGGACGGTCTCAAGCCACTGCAAAAGACTCGGCCCGTGATACCAGGCGATCTCGGCACCACCAGTCTCGAGGATGTTGTATCCTTCAAGTGCCGACATCGGAATTGCCGTGATCGTCTCAAAGCGGAGTTCTTCGGCAAAACGACGGTAGGCCAGCTCGATCTCGTCAAAAACCAGTTGTGAGCAACCGACCAGATCCATCTTGTTGACCGCCAGTGCCACATGACGGATGCCGAGCATCGAGACAATGCGACTGTGGCGTTTGGTCTGCACGAGGATCCCTTTCCGTGCGTCGATTAAGAGTACCGCCGCCTGCGCCGTCGATGCCCCGGTTGCCATATTGCGGGTATACTGCTCATGACCTGGGGTGTCGGCGACGATGAAGCGACGCTTGGGCGTGGAGAAAAAACGGTAGGCGACATCGATGGTGATGCCCTGTTCTCGCTCGGCCTGCAGCCCGTCAACGAGCAGCGCGAAATCCAGGCGTTCCCCTTGGGTGCCGAATTTTTTCGAATCCAATTTCAGCGCTTCTAATTGATCCTCAAAGATCAATTTGGTCTCATACAGTAAGCGGCCAATCAGCGTCGATTTTCCGTCATCGACGCTGCCGCAGGTAATAAAGCGCAGCGTATCCATTAAAAATACCCTTCCTGCTTTTTGCGCTCCATGGAACCGGCGCCGTCGTGATCGATCACGCGTCCCTGGCGCTCAGACGTGGTCGCGCCGAGGGTCTCCGCGACAATTTCCTCAAGCGTCTCCGCATTACTCTCAACTGCCGCGGTCAGGGGATAGCACCCGAGCGTGCGAAAGCGAACCTTCAACATTTGCGGCGTCTCGCCCGGTTCGAGGGGAAGGCGGTGATCATCGACCATGATCCATTGGCCATCGCGTTTGACCACCGGGCGAACGGCGGCGAAGTACAACGGGACAATGGGAATATGCTCTTGACGGATATACCCCCAAATATCGGCTTCGGTCCAATTGGACAACGGAAACACCCGGATCGTTTCGCCGGTATTGATACGTGTGTTATAGAGACTCCACAGCTCTGGGCGTTGCGCTTTGGGGTCCCAACGATGACCCGGCGCGCGGAATGAAAAGATCCGTTCCTTGGCGCGCGACTTTTCCTCATCGCGCCTGGCGCCACCGAAGGCAACATCGAAGCCGTGCAAATCGAGCACTTGCTTCAGGGCTTCGGTTTTCATGACATCAGTGTGATACGTGGATCCATGCGTGATCGGACCGATGCCTTCGGCGGGTCCACGGGGATTGGTATACGCGATGAGCTCGAAACCCGCTTCCATCGCCATACGGCCACGAAACGCAATCATCTCGCGGAACTTCCAGCCGGTATCAATGTGTAACAGGGGAAACGGAATCGGTCCGGGATAAAATGCTTTCTGGGCCAAGCGCAACATGACAGAGGAATCTTTGCCGATCGAATATAACATTACGGGTTTTGTTGCGGTTGCCGCAACCTCGCGGATGATTTCGATCGCTTCTGACTCAAGCTCTGAAAAAAACGTATCGCTCATTTTGTGAATCTCATCCTTCTGTCATCCTTCGTGGGTCGTCAGGCGGCCTCCCGACATCATGCCATTTCGGGAGGAGCGTTCTTGAGAATCGTGGCCACGAACGGGCTGTGTACTTGCCCGTTCGTGACTGCCACGTCTTTACTTCTGGCTATCGTTGAACCGAGTGTCAATGGCAGGAAGTAAGTAGGGTGGGGCGAGGCTCACCCTAACGAGGCTTGGAAGTTCCCTCTCCTGGCTGGGCAGTGGCATTCAGGGAGAGGGTCAGGGGAGGGGGGATCGAGTATGTGTTCCTTTGTTTTTCCCGGTACGTTTCAAGTCGTTGGCGATCAACCGAGTCTGGCGCTCAGATCGCCTGACTCCCATGTTCCCCCGTGCGAATGCGCACCACATCGTCCACCGGGAAGATGAAAATCTTGCCGTCGCCAATCCGGCCCGTGCGTGCCGTGGCAATGATCGCCTCGGCGACCTTGTCGACTTGGCTGTCGTCGAGCAACAGTTCGATTTTGACCTTGGGCAGGAAATCGACGACATACTCCGCGCCGCGATAGAGTTCGGTGTGCCCTTTCTGGCGACCGAATCCCTTGACCTCCGAGATCGTCATGCCATGGATCCCCAACTTGGACAGCGCTTCCTTCACGTCGTCGAGCTTGAACGGTTTGATAATGGCTTCAATTTTTTTCATATCGACCTCTCGTTAAAAGGCGTAGATCAATTCCGTGGCGAACACGTCCTGACCAGAAAGCGGATCCCCGCGATGGTTCTCGAAGAATCGCTTGTTGGATTCGTCGTGTCGGTACTCAAAGCGCGCGAACAAGCCCTCGGCGATGCTGTAGGTGAGCGTTGGCGTGATCTCCCAGAGGTCCTGTTTGAGACCAGTCCGCGTGGCGTCCATGTCACTGAACCATTCCGCGCGCAGGCTGGCGGTCAGTTTGTCGGTGAGACTATAAACGGCGTAGCCAGCGACGCCGTGCCAATCCGCGCTCTTGGTGAGTTTCCCATTGGAGTTTTCGACCAGCTCACTCTCGTTGCCCCAGTTGTGGTCCAGGATCAGTGTCAACCGATCCGTCGGCTTGTAGGTCACGAGGGTGGTGAGCATGGCGCGTTTGGAGTCGCCGCGATCATTCTGTTCGGGGCCGTAACTCCCTGAGAGATAGAACGTCAATTGCGGATGCGGTTTGAGGGTGAGGCCGCCATGCACCGTCTTGCCGTCATTGTTGTCAGCCACGTTATCCCAGCCGTTGACGAGACCGAGGTCCATGCTCACGTAATCGTTGAACGGATAGCTGGCCATGAGGCCCGTGTGAGTGAACGGAATGGCCCAGCCAAAAAGAATCGAATTCGAGATGTTGTAGTTGAAACTGTTCCAGCTCTTGATGACTTCCGCGCCGTGCAGCGTGACGAATTTTCCGGCCTTGAGAGTCAGGCCGTTACCGATGCCGAATTTGTACGTGAGATAGGCTTGGCGCAGTTCGATGGAATTGCGGCTCTCGCTATTGGTCAGGCTGTTACTCCAGCGCGTCACCCCACCGACAATCTCCGCCGTATCGCCAAAATCGACATCCGCGAGAAATCCCAAGCCACTGTCTCCCGTTTTGGAGATTTGGATATTGGCATGATTGAGCGAAAACGTGTTGTCATCTTCATTAAAGAGCAGCAGCCCATTCTTGCGAGACTTGGGGCGATTCAGATTGTAGGTGTAATTGCCAGCGAGGAATCCGTGGATTTCAATGCCTTTGAGGATGGAGAGCCCTTCCAGTTTCTCCAAGCGTTTTTCGACCCCCTCCGTTGATGCCTCAGCCGCTGGCGCTGATGGTGGCGCGGCTTTCAGTTTGCTGACTTCGTCCTCTAGCTCCCGGATCCGTTCCTGCATGGCGCGAAGCGTGTCCTTAAAGCTCTCCGCTTCGCCTTCCCCTCCATCTCCCCGAACTGGTTGACCGGAGAAAAGCAGGAGCCCGATACTTAGTATGCCGACAAGATGCTTCATCTTAAACCTCCTTCCAAGAAACGATTGGCGGCGCTCCTCGTTTCTTGGAGCGCGGCATTGTGGGGGCTTGTGCAAGGGGTGTACCAAGAGGAAGTCCTGGAAAAAGCCTGACAATTCACCCGTTCTCGCGGGGCACGCACCAACGCTGCCCAAAAGACGGGCAGCCGTTAGGGGAGGTGCTTAAATGGTGACCAGTCTCCGTTGACAGTCGCCATCCGATTTCGTAGTCTCGGCCACGACTTTCCATACTACCCATTCACGAAAGGAGATTTCATAATGGCCACCACGGATTTCGAAGCACGACAACTACTCAAGGCATATCGCAAAGGACTCATTTCCGACGCGCTGTTCGAGGAACAAATGCGCGAACTCGGTAACGGCAGCGGCGGCGGCTATTGCTACAACGGCAAGATGCACGCGACTGAACGTGAGATGATCATGCACGTGTTGGACGAATTGCGGTGCGCGGAGAACTTCGCCGCTGAATATCTGAACTGCTGGGTGCAGGTCAGTGACCAGGAGTGCGTGAAAGGTGGGCTGCGCATGGTGCAGCAACGTGAAGCCTTCCACGCGCAAGTGCTGGAAGCGCGTCTGCGCGAACTGGGCGGCATGCCGCAATGCACGGTGCCCACGGAACGGCGTGACAAGGAGGTCCCCTTCTACGCCTCGACCGAGAAGAAAGACCTGGACAAGCTGCAATCCATCGCCAGCCGGATCAACAAGGAGCCCGCGGTTCTCTTCAAGCCGATCAATGACGTGATCGCGCAAATCAAGGACGATCAACACAGCAAGGAGTTGTTACGCTCCTTCGTGGACGATGAAATCTCCAGCACCAAATGGTTGCTTGGGGCGTGCGAAACCCTGAGCGCCGCCCGCCCAGCATAAGCACGTCGTCCCATTATTCCGTCGAAAAAGAGAAGGGGCACGACGGATCGTGCCCCTTCCAATTTCACGCTGTTTCTCTGTAACCACCCCCCAACTCCCAAACTTCCATGTCATCCACGCTGTCGCTTCCCGCCGCGCTTTTGCAGCCGCTTGAGCCGTATCGAGACACACTCGGCACGTGGTGGGAACACGTGTGCGATGGCGTGGCCAATGCGCCAGACCCGACCCTCGCCTCCGCGCATTTGAGTCGCGTGCTCGAACATGGCCACGGTAGTGGCTCGGTGTTGGCCTCGCCCACGCTCTGTCGAGACCTGCTGTTTCTTTTGGGAAGCAGTGAGCATTTGACCAACGTCTTGCTGAAACAAGGCGCGGAGTGGGAGGCCGTGTTCCTCACTGATTGTCACTCACCGGGAAAAACCGTCGTCGCGCATCTGGCCGTGTTGCGCGCGCAACTCCCGCTTGATCTCCCGGATGACGAGTTTCCGCGCGGCCTGCGGGTCTATCGCAATCGCGAGTATCTGCGTATCGGCGCGCGGGACCTCCTGGCCATCGCGCCCTTGGAAGAAACCGTGCGCGACCTCAGCACGCTGGCGGAAGCGGCGGTGCAAATCGCCTACGAGTATGCCCGCGAATGTCTTCGGGCGGAGTACGGCGAGGCGGTGATCGCGGAAAATGGGGGCCAGCGACCGCTCGGGTTTGTCGTTTTCGGGATGGGCAAGTTTGGTGGGGAGGAACTCAATTTCAGTTCCGACATTGATCTCATTTATCTGTACGAGCGGGACGATGGCTTCACCACTGGTGGGAGCAAAGGCACGACCCACCGCGCATGTTTTTCACGCAGCTCGCTCAACGACTCACGCGGACCTTGAGCGACTTGATCGCGGGGGGGCGTGTCTTTCGGG
>JABFSC010000727.1 GCA_013140885.1 Deltaproteobacteria bacterium
GGTGTATTCTCTCTCATGCGCGACTTTCCCGACGTTGCCGTGCGCGCCTTCGTCCGCTTCCCGTGTCAACTCGGCAAAACCGCCAAAGTCCTGGGGAGTGTGGACTACGAACACTGCGCGACGTTGTTGCGACGGATCGCCGATCATCCCTTATTCACCACGGACTTCACGCAGCTCGCGCCCAAGGAGGCGACGCTTGCCATTCAGCGGACCTGCGCGGGCCGCTATTGGAATCCGATTCCTCGCCATCTCGCCGCGTGGGCGCGTGGCACCTACACGCTCACGCCCACCCGCGTCGCACGCTACCACCGGCTGGTCGTGGAACGTCTTGATCGCACCCGTCTCGACTTCATTGAGCAACACGTGATCGAGGCACTGGCGCGCGCGCTTCCCGTGCCCACGGTGACGCGCAAGAATGTCCGCCATGCCCTGCAACTGCTTGGCGGTCTGGATGATAACCGCCGGGGCTTGCGACAATTCCTGCGCGCGCACTGGACGGGAGATCAGGACTACCTATCGCGTCATCCTCGGACCCGACACTGGGTACGTCGCCATCCGCGTGTCAACGTGGAGCTGTGGACCAGTGGCATTGTGTTCGAGTCCCCTGCGGCGACGGCGCTGAGGCTCACGCTTGGCATTGAGCAGGACCCGCTCGAAGTGTTGCGCCTTGGGACGTATGTCGGCTCATGTCTGGGGCTTGGCGGGTTATGCGATTATTCCGCCGCCGCAGTCCTGCTCGACGTGAATAAGCAGGTGCTGTACGCCCGCGACCGCCACGGGAGCGTGGTCGCGCGGCAATTGATCGCGCTGAGCAAGGTGGACGAGGTTGTCTGTTTCAACGTCTACCCGGAATCGTCACCCACGCCGATCAAAGCCTTGTTCCGTGCATACGATGTTGCGTTAGCCGAGGCGCTGGGACTCGCGCGCTACATCCCCAAGAGCCATTACGATAGGGATTACGAGATTGAGCATATCTTGTCGGAGAAATGGTGGGACGACGCGCTGATGAAATAGTCGTTGCCGATCCACTGCTGGCTCAGGTGAGCGGGTGCTGGTACACTTCGCCCCAATCACCCACGAAGGAACACACACAATGAAAGACGAGCAACTCCTCAATCGCATTACGATGGATCCCAAAATTATGGTGGGCAAACCCATCATCAAAGGCACCCGTCTCACGGTTGAACATGTGCTCAATCTCCTGGCACACGGGGCGACAAGAGCCGAGGTGTTAAAGGAGTACGAGGGGCTGACTCGGGACGATATTCAAGCGTGTTTGCTATTTGCCACCAAGGCGCTGGAAAGCACCACGTTCATGCCATTGATGGAAGAGTCGGCGAATGCGATTTCTGGTCGATGAGTGCACGGGGCCAGCAGTGGCTCGGTGGTTACGAGATGGGCATCACGAGGTCTTTTCCGTGTACGACGCGGCTCGTGGCATGATCGATGATCTCGTCATCGCAAAGGCGTACACCGAGAGCTGGATTCTGGTGACAAACGACAAGGGATTCGGCGAGAAGGTGTATCGCGAACGCCGTCCGCATCGAGGTGTGGTGTTTCTTCGCTTGGCAGATGAACGAGCCGCTAACAAAATCGCGGTGCTGGAGCGTTTGCTGGCGCGCTATGCGGATCGGCTATCCGACAGTTTTGTGGTCGTGACCGAGACCCAGGTTCGCTTTTCCCGCACTTGAGGGAGGCTGCCACCGCACTGCGGATTCCGCTACAAGACACGCATGAAACACATCATCACTCTTACTACTTTCGTTGTCGCTTCCGTGCTGGCTACGACCCTGGTCTTCGCCGCTGACTTCACGTTACGCAGCAAGGTGCTCGAACCCGGGGCCGCGATTGGCGCGGAGCATTACTCGAACAACGCTGGCTGCACGGGCGGCAACGTCATGCCCGAACTGGCGTGGAGCAACGCGCCCAAGGACACCAAGAGCTTCGCCGTCACGTTCTTTGACCAGGACGCGCCGACTGGGAGCGGCTTCTGGCATTGGGTCGCATACGACATTCCCGCTGACGCCACGGGGCTCCCCGGTGGTGCCACTGGTGGCCCGCTGCCAGCCGGGACTGTGGAAGGGAATACGGACCTGGGTAAACCGGGGTTCTTCGGCCCGTGCCCACCCATGGGACGCGAGCACAAGTACGTGTACACCGTGCACGCCTTGAAAGTCGAAAAGCTCCCGGTGGACAAGGGCGTCAGTCCGGCGATCGTGGGCTTCTTTCTGTGGCAAAACGGGCTCGCCAAAGCGACGCTCGCGGTGAAAGCTGGGCCGCGAAAGTAAGGTCCGGCTGCATACGGTTCCTTACAGCGGTTTGCATTTGTCCGAAGAGACGGCCTTCAGGTTCCCTCTCCCGGATGGGCAATGGCATTAAGTTAAGGCGAAAGGCGCTGCTCGCAGCACACCGGGGGTTGAAACCCCCGGTGTGCCAGCCAAGTGCAAACCGCTGTAGCGGACGTGTTATTCCGCTGCCTTCTCTTCTTCCGCTACTTTCTCTTCTTCCCCTTCTTTCTCTTTCAGAGGTAACGGCGAGGTCAGGTCCTCCATGCCGATGATCTCGACTTTGGTGAGGCGCAGGGTTTTTCGGCGTTGTTGGAGGAACCCGGTAATCATCAGCGGCGTGCGCGGCTCGGCTTGGCCGATCTTCGAGAGCAGCTCTTTGGGACCATCCAAGATGAGATTGTGCTTGCCATTCTTGTATTGCTGGAGAATGGCCCAGGCGGTGATGCGGGCATCGTCCACCGCTTGGACGGTCAGCACGTCGAAATCATAGGTCGCGTGATAGTCGGAGATGGACATGCGGAGATAGCCGAGACTATCGTCCCTGGCGGGCGCGTTGATCGCGCCGCGCATCATAATCTTGAACGGTACTAACGACGATTCCGCTTCGACATTGTCGCCACCCACCCCAAACGAGATTTGCGACCAGGCGAGTGAAGGAGCCGCAACGACTCCCCAAGTGAGAAAAGTGACAATCAACAGCCATCGGGTACGCATCATAATTCAGTCCTCCTTATCCTTTCTGGTTGAGACAATCCTCCAAGAGCGCGAGGGCGGTCTGGGTAAAACTCCACATGTTCATTTCGCGGTTGCCGTGTCGGGTTTCGATAGTGAGCGACCGTTCGACTGGGCCTGTCACCGCGATGCAGGCATGGCCGGCGGCATCGCCGTAGGGGTTGCCGGTTGGACCAGTGGCTCCGGTTTCACTGAGTCCCCAGGTCGTGCCCATTTTCTCGCGCACCGCGCGTGCCATGCGTAACGCATACTCTTCGGTGCTCGCACGCACTCCCGTCAGTGCTTCGTCGGGGAGCGCGAGCAAGGTTTGCCGTGCTTTATGCGTGTAGATCACGCCGCCGCCAAGAAAATAGGCCGAAGCGCCGGGCACCGAGAGCAGCGCCGCGGAAATGAGTCCGCCCGCCGACGATTCGGCCACGGCGATGGTCTGTTTGCGGTCCTTGAGCAGTGCGCCCACTGTTTGTCCTAATGAAGTGAGATCGGTCATGGTATTGCTTTCCCTCCGTGAGGTTGTGGAGTGTTGATTGATTCGCGCGCTGCCTCGGCTTATATGGTCTTCTCAACTGAAGAGCAAGAAAGTACCAACATCGTCATCACGAAAGAAGGAGGGCCACTATCATGCTGGTTATTGCTGGAACGATCCCGATTAAACCGGAGAAACGCCAAGAGGCGCAACAACTCGCGCGTGTGCTGGAAACGGAAACGCGCAAGGAACCGGGCTGTCTGATGTACACCTTTTATGCCGATCAGACCGACCCCAACCTCTTCTTCATCTTCGAGGAATGGGACTCGGAAGAGGCGTTACAGAAACACTTTCAGACTGAGCACATGAAAAAGTTCATGCAACAAGCGCCCTCACTGCTTGCGGGGAAGCTGAGTGCGAAGAAGTACACAGTCTCCGCTGCCGCGCCGTTGTAGGAATGGCGGATGGCCCGCTTCGCTCTATGGCCTATGGCAAAAGTGTTCCTACCATAGAGTGAGCGTAGCGAACGGGCCATAAGCCATAAGCCATAAGCCATAAGCGTTTGACAGCGCGAGTTCATCCTTGTTAGAAGCACACATAACAATCCGAAGGAGGACGTTTTATGCACGTAGGATACGGTTCCGTTTTTCAGAATCCCAATAATCAACTGACCGACCGTGAGGTCTGGCTCAACGAGGTGCGCCTCGCCGAGATGGCCGAACCGCTGGGGTTCGATTCCGTCTGGGCTATCGAACATCACTTCGATGACTACACCATGTGTCCTGACCCGGTGCAGTTTCTCACCTATATGGCCGGGCGTACGAAGACCGCCAAACTCGGCTCGATGGTGATCGTGCTGCCGTGGCATGACCCGATTCGCGTGGCGGAGCATGTCTCCATGCTCGATCATCTCTCGAACGGTCGCTTCATCTTGGGGATCGGTCGCGGGCTGGCGCGGATTGAGTACGAAGGCTTCCGGCTCGATCAGAACGAAGGCCGCGCGTTGTTCGTCGAACATGCCGAGTTGCTCTTGGAGGCATTGGAAAAAGGCTACATGGAAGGCGGCGCGCACACCAAGCAGCCGCGCCGCGAGATTCGTCCGTTTCCGTTCAAGTCGTTTCGTGGGCGGACCTACGCCGCCGCGGTGTCCCCGGATTCGTCGCCGATCATGGCCAAGCTCGGCGTGGGCTTATTGGTCATTCCGCAAAAACCGTGGGACGCGGTGAAGAAGGATTTCGAGGTGTATCACGCCGCCTGGAAACAGTATCACGGCAACACGCCCGCGCCGAAACCGTTTAGCGGGGGCTTCGTGTTTGTCGATGAGAATAAGGATCGCGCCGAAGAGATGGCGATGAAGTGGCTGATTGGCAATTACAAGACGGTCATCAAACACTATGAAATGACCTCGGAAAAATTCGGCACCCATACCAGCTATGAGTCGTACCGGATGATCACCAAGTTTATCGGCAAACACGGCATTGATGCGGCGGCGACGGACTTCGCGAAACTGATGCCGTGGGGCACGCCGGACCAGGTGCTCGAAAAGCTGTCCACGATCCGCACCATGATCGATGCCAACGGCTTCATGCTGAACTTCAGCTACGCGGGCATGCCGTTCAGTGATGTGGAGAAGAGTATGCAACTGTTCGCGAAGAAGGTGTTGCCGGAAGTGAAGCGGTGGGAGACCGAGCCGCTGGCGGAGCCGGTGGAGTTCGATGCGCGCCAATATGTCGCGGCGTAGGCGCTGCTCATTGCGAACGAACGTCTGACAAACACAAGCGGTAATCGCCGATCCCCCTCACCCTAGCCCTCTCCCATCTGGGAGAGGGAACCTGGAAGCCTTGCTTTGCTCTTGCCGGTTTGTTTGTCAGACGTGAGTCACTCACACATTCAACCGATACCCATCTCCATCCCGCACCAATTTCCCCGCCGTCGGACCCGCGAAATGGGTGCCGATAATCAAGATCGGCGTATCCGCGTATTGGCCAAAGATGCGCCGTCGCGTGGCCACCGCCGCCGCGTTGTCTACATCAAAGGGACTCACCAGTCCCGGATCGTGGAATTGAATCGGGTGATGAATGAAATCGCCCGTAATCATCGCCGACTCCCCTTTGGACTCAATGATGACTGAGCAGTGCCCAGGCGTATGACCCGCCGTGTCGATAAGACGTACGCCTTCACATACTTGCGTCGGCCCGTCGACGGGTTTCGCCAGACCAGCATCAAGCACAGGCTTTACCGAGTCCTCGAACACGCGCCGTTGCACCTGCGCGAAGTCGTCTTTCGAGTTCGGATCGACGTTGCCGTAGAATGCGAGTTCTTTCTTCTCCATGAGATACGATGCCTTGGGAAACGTGGGCACCCATTTGCCGTTGACCAGCCGAGTGTTCCAGCCGACGTGATCCAGATGCAAATGCGTGCACAGGACGTAGTCGATGCTCTCCGGCTTATAGCCAGCGGCGATCATGTCCTCCAGATAGGAGGTCGCGAGGTTGCTCATCACGGACATCGGCTCGCGGTTGCGGTCATTGCCGATGCAGGTATCGACAACGAGCTTGGCGGTGGGAGTGTCCACGATGAGCGAGTGAATACTCAGGCTGAGCATGCCTTCCGGGGTCACAAAATGGGGAAACAACCATTTGATTTTCTTGACCACGTCCGGCGTGGCCGCGGGAATCACATCGGAAAACTCCGGATAGACGACCTCCGTGATTTTCGTGATGGTCACATCACCAACTTTCCATTTCATTGTCTGCCTCCTCTTGTTGTAAAGATGTTGTGTCGGGATAGTCGCGAGACGAAGGATTGCCCGTCTCCGTTTGCGTGTCGGTCGCCAGTTGCCTCAATGACGCGCCACTTCTTAGCAAAAGAAACGCGCTTGGACTACTCGGTCGGGTATGACAGCGAGCGTATGTGCGCCTTCGGAGGCCGCCCGTTGAGGTGAATACGTTGAAGTCGCGGCCTAAGCACGATAGAACAGGCGGCGATTACAAACGAATGATGGTAGTACCAGGAGTGCCTATGGATTTCGGATTTAGTGAGGAACAAGAACTGTTAAGAAAATCGGCGGCGGACTTCTTGAGTAAAGAATGTCCGATGACGTATGTCCGCCAGATGATGGA
>JABFSC010000170.1 GCA_013140885.1 Deltaproteobacteria bacterium
AGGACCTCAATATGCCGCTGTCTCTGCACATCCTCACGGGTCGCAAGGGCACTGGAGTCGATTTCTTCAAGGATAACCTTGCCCTTCAGGTCTCGACTCTCCACCACGAAGTCGAGCGTACGCTCGCGGTGTTCGTCCTGGGGGGGGTGCTGGAACGGTTCCCGAAGCTGACTCTGGTGTCCGCCGAGAACGATGTGGCGTGGATGCCCTATTTCATGTGGCGGTTGGATTTCGCGCACGGACGCTTAGGGGCGATCTCGTCGGTGAAGCTGAGCCTCAAGCCGAGCGAGTACATCAAGCGCCAGGTCTACGCCAGTTTCATCAACGAGCCGATTTTCCTCGATGGTCTCCAGCGCTACGCAGCCAATAACGCGATGTGGTCCTCCGACTATCCGCACACCGCGGCCATCTGGCCCAAATCACAGCAGTTCGTCGACGAGACGTTTCGCGATATCGCCGAGCGGGATCGCCGCAACATTGTCCATGACACCGCGGCCCGAGTGTACCGTATCTCCGACTAACAAGACGAACAAACGAAAAGTGAAGCCCTGTTGAGAAAGAGGGCTTCACTTCCTGAACTTGATCGTCTCCTCTGACATCTAGAGTGAGGAGGTCTGCCGTGACAGCATCCGATGTGCTAGTTGTAGGCGGAGGTGTCGCTGGTCTGCGGGCGGCACTCGCGGCCAAACAGGCTGGGGCTCAGGTGGTGTTATTGAGTAAGACGCACCCGCTGCGGAGTCACTCCGCGACGTCACCTGGCGGGCTCAATGCGGCGCTCGGAGCCAAGGACTCATGGGAGCAATTTCTCCACGATACCGTCACCGCAGGAGCCGCGCTTTGCGAACCCAAGGCCCTCAACGTCCTTTGTCGTGAGGCTGGTCCCGCCGTCCTGCGCTTGGATCAGTGGGGCGTTCCGTTCACGCGGGACCATGCTGGAAAACTGGCGCGGCGGCATCTCGGTGGTCATAGTGCCGCGCGGACCATCTTCGCGGCTGATCTGACCGGCCACGTCATTCTGCACACGTTGTACGAACAGGTTTTGCACGAAGCGATTCCCACCTACGACGAATGGCTGGTGACCACGCTGGTCATCGAGGATGGTCGCTGTCACGGCGTGATCGCCCTGGAATTGCGTACCGGTACGCTGGCTGCCTTTGCCGCTCCCGCGGTCGTTCTCGCGACCGGCGGGGCGGGCTGTTTGTACGATTCGAGTACCGCGTCACACTCATGTACGGGCGATGGGATGAGTCTCGCCTCTCGTGCGGGCGTGCGTCTCATGAACATGGAGATGGTGCAATATCACCCCCTCGGGTTTCTCCACCATCGGGCGTTCGCGTCCGAGGCGACGCTCGCGGAAGGCGCGGTGCTCTGTGATCACGGCGGCCAGGTGCTCTCGCAGGGCAATGGCCAGACTACTCGTGCTGAATTATGCCGAGTCCTCACCTCTGCCAACCTTGGGCGGCACGATAATGATGGCGTTTATTTGGACCTTCGTCCCATGGGAGAGTCCGCGATCGCGGCTCACTTTCCGTCTCTCCAGCGGGCCGCGAATGAGTTAATGAACATCGCGCTCGCATGGGAACCGCTGCCGGTGCGACCACGCGTGCATCGCCTTCTTGGTGGCATCGAGACGACGGCGGAAGGGGCCACGAGTCTACCTGGATTGTTTGCCGCGGGAGCCTGCGCCTGTCCTGGCGTCGCGGGGGCGAATCTGCCAGCGGGCAATGCGCTCACTGCTAGTGTGGTCTTTGGCGAACGGGCTGGTACGTCCGCGGCGGCTTACGCCAAGAGTGCTCGTCCAGGTGAGATCGCCGACACGCGGTTGCAATACGTGCAGGCGTCTCTCGCGGCGCTCGACTCGCGCCTAAGTGGGGAAGACACCGTGACGCGAATCACCCGCGACCTGGAGACGCTGATGGCAACGCGCGTCGGACTGGTGCGGGACGGGGAGGGGTTGCGAACGGCGACGCAGGACGTGGCCTTGCTTCGTGACCGGTATGCGCGGGTGGGACTGCGACATCACGGCAAGATGTATAACCATGAGTTGCTCGCCTTGCTGGAGCTGGGCTCCTTGTTGGATGTGGCGGAGGTGGTGATCGCGGCGGCTCAGACGCGCACGGAGAGTCGGGGAGTCCATCAACGACGGGACTTCCCAGCGCCGAACGAGGCGGAGTGGCGCAAACACACCCTGGTCTCGCGGAGCGCGCAGGGGCTCCATGTCGAGACGCGGCCAATTAACGGGACTTCCCTGCATTGACGGGGCAGAGCGGGAGTCTGGAGCTGCGAAGGAGGAGGGATGCAAACAACTTTCAAAGTCTCGCGATTTAACCCGGAAACAGACGAGAAGTCACAAGTCATGACCTACTCAGTCACCCTCGCCGAGGGCGCGACGGTGCTGGACGGATTGAAGGCGATCCGCGAGGAACACGACGCCGGCCTGGCGTTTCGGGCCAACTGCGAACGCGGGTCGTGTGGGGACTGCGCGCTGCGGGTCAACAAGAAAGGGGTCTTGGGCTGTACTACCTTAATCGCGGCGGTCGCGGGCAAAGACGGGGTGGTGACCGTGGAACCAATCCGCAATGTGCCAGTGCTGAAGGACCTCGTGTACGACATGGAGGCGTTCCTGTGGCGCAAGCTCCGCGCCGTGTCACCGGGGATATCGGCGCGTACACCAGCATCAGCGGAGGAACACCCAGTGGCCGAGGAAGCGATGGCCAAGGTCCGCGCGGCGATGAGCTGTGTGATGTGCGGCTTGTGTGATGAAGGCTGCACGGTGATTGCCGTGGACGAGAACTTTGTCGGCCCCGCCGCGCTCACCAAGGCCTACCGCGCCATCTTCGACCCCCGTGACGGTCGCCAACCGGAGCGCCTCCGTGCGATCAGTGAACCGACGGGCATGTGGGACTGCGCGCATTGCTTTGAGGCCAACGGTCATTGTCCACTGGGGATTGAGCCGACGGATCGCATCTTTGAAATGCGCGACGAAGCGATTCGTCAGGGCATACGCTCGGGAACGAAGAATCCCAAGGTGCGACGCCACTACGACAGTTTTGTCAATTCGGTCAAACGCAGTGGCTGGCTCGACGAAGGCCGCTTAGCGATCGAGAGTGAAGGACTCCTCAACGTGCCCGGACTGCTGCATCTGCTGCCCACGGCGGCGCGCGCGATGAAACGAGGAAAAGCCCCACTCCCCTATTTCCATCGGCGGCGGCCCGGCGCGGACGCGATTCAACGCATTGTCGAAAAAGCCGAAGGGAGGAAGGAATGAGCTACGCATTTTATCCTGGTTGCGTGTCACGCGGTGGGTGCCCGGAATTGTATCCCGCGACGGTGAAAGTCGCGGAGAAGATGAGCCTGGAACTGCGGGAACTCACGGATGTGGGGTGTACGGGCGCGGGCGTACTGAGCCGCGACGTGTCGGATCCGATTAACGCGCGCACCTTCGCCAAGGCCGAGCAACAAGGGCTGTCGACCATTATGACGATCTGCAGCACGTGTCAGGGAGTGATGACCCAAGCCAATGCGCGCCTGACCCGCGACGTCGCGTACCGCGAACAGATCAACACGAACTACTTGGCGGACGATGGACTAGCGTATCAGGGCACGGTGACCGTGAAACATTTGCTCTGGGTGCTCATGGAAGATTATGGGCTCGACAAGCTCAAAGCGCAGGTGGTGCGGCAATTAGGTGGGCTGAAGGTCGCGCCGTTCTATGGGTGTTACCTGCGGCGGCCTTCCGACCTCATGGCACCCCAAGGATTCGCTGGGCGCAAAACCTATCTCGAAGACCTCATTGGCTTGCTTGGCGCGGAAGTGGTGGACTTTGGCGGCAAGTCGAAGTGTTGTGGGTTTCCGATCCTCACCGCGAACGAGGACAACTCGTTGCGGATGGTGAGCGACCACACCGGCGAAGCCAAGGCCAAGGGCGCGGATTGCATGGTGACCCCGTGTCCACTCTGCCACCTAAACCTTGATGGCAATCAGCCGAACGCGGCGAAGAAAGCCAAGCAGTCGATTGGTCTACCGATCTTGCACTTACCACAGTTGCTCGGTCTGGCCCTTGGCTTTGATGAACGGGAGATGGAGATCCAGCGCCATATCGTGCCAGCCGAGTTCGCGCTGCGGAAGATCAAGGTCAAGATGCTGACATGATCCCATTCGTCGGGGCAGGTCATGAACAGAGCCCAGGCCATTGGCCTGCTCTTCGGCGGGATGGACAAGCTGGGCACCGGGGGCAATGTCCCACACTCACTCCTACCTTGACACCATCACCCGCTACTACCACGGCTGCAACACCGCAGAGGTGGCCTTGGTGAAATCCACCTTCACCGACGATGTCGTCCACTATTTCACCCAGCATGAACCGATCCGGGGCGCGGAGGCGTTAGCCACCTATTGGGTGAAGATGCCGCCGCTCGCGCCGCCCTCACTCAAATCGCACCGAGAACCCTTCTTCCTCGTTGTTTTCCTTGTCGATGAGGGTGGTGCGCGCCGAAGTATACTGACCGGCGGGATAGAAGAGGTAGCCGGTCATATTCTGGCCGGGTTGCAAAGTGATGTCTCCGCGTAGCGGAGCGCCCTGTCCTGTCGCCGGTGGTGCAATGGGCGCGACTTGTCCTCCGCCTGATGATGATGAGAGCAGTATCTTTTCCGCCGTGAGTCCATACGGACGCGGGGAATTGTTGGTGACGACGACTTTGACCGGCAGGACTCCTGCTTTCGGGAGGTCCGTTCCTAGCTCAACCTGTGACTCGAAACTGCCGAGTCGCGTCAACACCAGCGACACCCCTCCGGCTGGGCCACTGTCATCCGCGAGGGTCTGACTACTCAGCAAGATGTTATAGGTCTGGGTAAAAACATGTGGAAATGAACCAGGCTTATCTGCCGCACCGGCCAAGAGTCGGACGGGTTCTCCACTGCGATCCGGTTCCGCCGTCGCCCGACTCTCGTCGTGACAGGTGATGGTCACTTTCCCACTTTTTCCGTCTTCTTTCTTGGCTTCAATGGAGCCTGGCTGACCAGGTCTCGCGACTTGCACCGAGGCGACGGTGTAGCCGACGCTGGTGACCGCGCGATACGCGAGTCGATTCGCTTCCTCACAGGTGGGGACGCGGGTCTCAAAGGTCCGTTTGCGAATTGGCTGGCGTGAGCCGCACCCAGCGAGGGCGACAGCAAGGAAAAGTACGAGAGCAACGAATCTTCCCCGCCCACTCGTCACAGGCGAAGGCAACAGCCGCGACAATCTGTCCATGGTGCCCCACGTCACTCTTTTGGAGCTGACTGCCCAGCCAGCCCCACCACATCCACACTTTCCAGTTGCAGCTTGCGATTGCGTTGCGTGAAAAAGCCCACGATCGTCAGCGGCGTCCCTGGGTCAGCTTGGCCAACTTTCGAGAGGAGGTCCCGCGACCCAGTCAAGTCAAAATCCACGGCAAATTTACCTACTTGTTGTAGAATGGCTCCCTCACCAACTTGTTTGTCATCAATGGATTCCGCCGCGATTAACTCGAATTGATAGGTCTCTTGAAAGTCCGTAATGCCTAATTTCAAGACCTTTGAGCCTTCCTGAGGCTCAGTGTTGAGGAAGCCGCTGAGTTTGATGCGAAAGGGGGTTCGCGAATTGTCAGAGGTCGAACTATCCATGCCACCGACTGCTTGTGCCCAGACGAGGGAGGGACAGGAAAGAACGAGAAGAGAAAAAGCACTCAGGATGACGAATCGAGAAAACCGGGAAGAGGAGATATTTCGCATACGTTGCCTCCTTGCGTGAGGGCTGTGATTTGAGTGATGCCGCCCACCATTCTTTTTCCTAGTGTCCTATGAGATTAGCGACTTTTCCGCAAGCACGAGGAGATATCAGGAGTACGGAATAAAATTCGACTCCTCTTCCTGACATGCGACGATAAAGATCGTCATTCAAATAGGCGACCGGCGCTCCAGCAGAAGTCCCGCTAGAATTGTACCTCAAAACCTTCTTGTTCTTGATCTTCTTGATCGATCAAAGCTCCACGCGCGCCTGTATATGATCCCGGCGGATAATACAGGTAGCCCTTCAGACTCGCGCCTGGAGAAAGCGGCTGACTCTTCAATACGGGCTTCGGCAATGTACTGGTGGTTGGAGGGAGAGGCCGTACCGGCTTGCCTTCGGGGGTGAGCAAAACCACGGTTTCAGTGTCCCAGGCATAGGTTCGTGTGGTAGTATTCATAACTTCCACGCGTACGGGAAGGAGGCTCGTCACTTCTACTCCGAACTCCACCAAGGCATCGGCTCCTCGCAACGGTTTCATGGTCACACGTGTCTGCCCGGTGGGCAGGTGCGGTGTGCGGTGTACCGCCTCAGTCATGCCAAGGAACCGTTCGTAGAAGTAATGGGGGAAATACTGATTCTTTCCTCCCAAACTATACCAACCGTGTGCGGTGACCTCGTCTGCTTTACACGTGATAGTGACCGAGACGTTGTCATCAATAGGACCAAGCGGTCGCTTCCCCTCGATCTTTCCAGGGCTGTGAGCAGTGGCGGGAGTGACAATTGTCGGAGTATAGCTCGCATCTTTCACGATCTGATAGCCAATTTGGTTGGCTTGCTCACAAGCCAACTGCG
>JABFSC010000309.1 GCA_013140885.1 Deltaproteobacteria bacterium
CCTTCGTGGGCGGCAACAGTTTTGACAGAATCGAAGAGGTCGCCATCACCCAAACAACCGGAGATGTGTACGTCGCGGGCCTTACCCAGAGCATCAGCGGCTTCCCCGGCATCAGCGGCGGGGCGGACACGACCCAGGCTAATGGCGAAGGCTTTGTCATCCGTTTCAATAACCTCCTCACGAGCCTCATTCAGGGGACCTACGTAGGCGGCAGCGGTCTTGACCTCGTCCAGGCGCTCGCCATCAACCAGACGAATGGGGAAATCTACGTCGGGGGCTGGACCACTGCCGCTCTCAACTTCCCCGGTAACCCGACCACCACTGGAGCCGACAAGACTCAGGTCGGGCAGGAGGGGTTTGTCGCCCTGCTCAACCCTTTTCTCACGAGCTTCCGCCAGGGGACTTTCGTGGGCGGCAACGGCAATGACACCGTCAACGCCCTCGCCATCAGCCCGTTTGGGGATGTCTACGCCGGGGGCGTTACCGATAACGCCACCAACTTTCCCGGTAATCCGACCACCACCGGGGCCGACAAGACTCAGGTCGGACAGGAGGGGTTTGTCAGCCGGTTCAATAGTGCCCTCACGAGTATCCCCCAGGCGACTTTCCTGGGCGGCAACGGGAATGACACCGTCAACACCCTCGCCATCAGCCCGTTTGGGGATGTCTACGCCGGGGGCGTTACCGACAACGCCACCAACTTCCCCGGTAATCCGACCATCACTGGGGCGGACAAGACAGTAGCCGGTCTCTCCGAGGGTTTCGTCTCCCTCCTGACGAGTGACCTGTCAGACGTGCTCAGGATCCTGACAATCAATGATGTGACGCGAGCAGAGGGGAACAGTGGCGTGGCGAGCTTCATCTTCACGGTGAGCCTATCCCCAGCGAGCAGTAGCCCGGTGATGGTGAACTACGCCACGGTCAACGGCACGGCTGCGGCGGGTAGTGACTACACGGCGACGAGTGGGACGCTGACGTTTAATCCGGGTGAGACGACCAAGACGGTGACGGTGGTTGTGGCAGGTGATTCGACCGCGGAGCTCAACGAGACGTTCCTGGTGAACTTGAGTGGGGCAAGTGGGGCGAGTATCGCTGATGGGCAAGGGAGAGGAACGATCCTTAATGATGATGGACCGACGTTGCGCATCAACGATATCCCCGCGACGGAAGGGAACGTGGGGAATAAGAACTTCGTGTTCACGGTGACCCTGAGTCCGGCGGCGGCCAGCAATGTCACGGTCAACTGTGTGACGGCCAACGGGACGGCGCTCGCGGGCAGTGACTATATGGCGAGCACGACCGCGCTGACCTTCACACCGGGGCAGACGAGTAAGATCTGTACGGTGCCGGTGATTGGGAACACGGTGGTGGAACCCAATGAGTACTTCTTCGTCAATCTGACCAGTCCGGTCGGGGCGACGATTGTCGATCCCGACTTGCGTGGGATTGGTGTGAGTCTCAATGACGACGGGCCGCTGTTGAGCATTACCAATGTGACCCTGACGGAAGGGAACGTGGGGAATAAGAACTTCGTGTTCACGGTGACCTTGAACCCGGCGGCATCCAGCAATGTGACGGTGAACTGTGTGACGGCTAATGGGACGGCGCTCGCGGGCAGTGACTATACGGCGGGCACGACCGCGCTGACCTTCACGCCGGGGCAGACGAGTAAGACCTGTACCGTGCCGGTGATCGGGAACACGGTCGTGGAACCCAATGAGTACTTCTTCGTCAATCTGACCCCTCCGGTCGGGGCGACGATTGTCGACGCGGACTCGCGGGGAATTGGTACGATTCAGAATGACGATTAAACGAGGTAGGCTGGGATGACCAACGGGAATCCCAGCGCGGCGTGCACAACCCTCCGGGCTGGAATTCGCGGCGCTCATTACCAACCTACCTTTGTCTTGAATCTCCTCACGGGCAACGTGGTGCACTTGGTGACAAAGGATTGCAAAAGCTCTTTTCTTGGGAACCCTGCTCGTACTCAGGCAGCGCCTGGGTAGGAAAACAACCTGCCTTGTCCGGTCCCCGCGCGCGGGCTACATTGCCTCCTCCGCTACGGGAGCTGTTATGACCGAGCAAATCGACACGATTCAAGACCTCATCCGTATCTTGGGAACGCATCCTGAATGGCGGGCTCAACTCCGGCCGCTCATCTTAACGGAGGAGCTACTTTCACTTCCAGATCAGGTCCGGGCGTTGGCCGACCGTATCGCTGATCTCATGGCTGTCCAAGACCGGACCGAACACCAGCTCAACCTGCTGGCGACGGCTCAAGGGCGTAGCGAACACCGCCTCAGTAACGTCGAGAAAATCCTCGCGCAGTTAGCGGCGGCTCAAGCGCAAGGCGAACACCGCCTGGGGAACCTCGAAGAAGCATTTGCGCGTAGCGAGCAACGTCTCAGTAAAGTCGAAGAAATTTTAGTTCAGCTCGTTGCTGCTCAAGTGCGGACCGAGCAACGCCTCGGGGGAGTCGAGAACGATGTCGCGATACTCAAAGGCGATGTGCTTGAACTACGGTTCGGGAAACAGCTCGTCTCCGCCTATGGTCGTTGGTTACGGCGGTCACGCTTCTTTCCCATGACCAGGTCTACGAGTTGCTTGACGATGCGGTGGATGCCGGGCATCTGACAATGGACGAGCGGGACCAGATTGCACAAGCTGATGTCTTCGTCCAAGGCAAGGATAAAGAAACAGGGGAAGCCGTGCACCTGGTCGTCGAAGTGTCATGGGGAGTTGGGGTCTACGACGTTGAACGGGCGGCGGAGCGGGCGGCTCTGCTCGCGAAAATAGGAACCCCCACACGCGCCGCCGTGGTTGGGCACGTGATCGTGCCGGAAGCCGAGGAGAAAGCTCGCACTCTTCGCGTATGGTCCTGGCGCACGGACCGACAAGATGGGGCACGCGCGGCGTAACACATCAGTCCCTTAGGCGATTTCCGAGAAAGGTTATATCCCTACGATCTGGTGCTCCCGCTGGCAGGTTCAGCCATGCGGGAGACAAAAAGGCAAAAGGCAAAACGCAAAACGCAAAAGTGCTAAAAAAAGGACTGGAAACGCCGCCGTCTCGCCCGCTTCGGACAGGGTTGAGGGCTGAGTTCGGGGGGATGTTCTTTGCAAGAAATCGCCTAATGGGACGAGACTGAGGGAAACTCCTCTCGCGAGCAAACTCTCTGTCGAGAACCGTGACCGCTCGTTCCCTTCCGGCATGGGGGTGGAAGTGGAGGCCGTTGCCTGACTTGCCTTCTGAAAATCCCAACGGGATTTCGTCTTCCAGCCCAGGGTTGTCCCAACCCTGGGGATGATGTCGTGATGCCCCCACAACCCCAACGGGGTTGCGCCATCATCGTGTTGGCCTCGCCCCAACGACAATCCTCATAGGATGGTGTTACCCCACCTCAGGCCATGCCGCAATCTCTTTCCGCCGGTCGCCTTCGATGAACGGTAGGTGTGGGAGTGAGGCACAACCCCCGTTGGGGTTGTTTTCCTCTTCCCCGATTCCCCAGGGTTGCTCGGTGCTCGCAACCCTGGGCGTTGTTGCGCAATCCCGTTGGGATTGTTGTCCGCCGGTAGCCTGATTCCCTGATGACGACCTTCTCCGACGATTTCCGAGAAAGGTTATATCCCTACGATCTGGTGCTCCCGCTGGCAGGTTCAGCCATGCGGGAGACAAAAAGGCAAAAGGCAAAAGGCAAAACGCAAAACGCAAAACGCAAAAGTGCTAAAAAAAGGACTGGAAACGCCGCCGTCTCGCCCGCTTCGGACAGGATTGAGGGCTGAGTTCGGGGGGATGTTCTTTGCAAGAAATCGCCTTCCGCAGTTGCGGGCCAGACTGGCTCCAGACTTCTTCACTGAAACCGCTCTGGTTGGATCAACCGCGCGAGTTCCTCAAACGCATCGGGCAGACGCGGCCCTGGCCGCAACATAGCGGACGAGAGCCGACCGTGAAGCCTTCCGTCTCGTACCGCGGGAACAGCAGGAAAATTTTTCCAGATACCCAGCCGTTGTTCGGTGTCCTGTGTTTCTTCTGAGCCCATCGACCCGTCGATAATCACTTCTGGTTGCTTGGCGATGGCCACTTCAAGGCTCAGGTGTGGCCACGGCTGTTGAGCATCGGCGGCGATGTTAATCCCATGTGCTTGGTTGATTAACTCGTCGAGAAAGATGCCACTGCCAACGGCAATCAGCGGCGTCTGTCCCACCACCATGAGCACACGACGCTGAGGCGCTCCTTCCAACCGTTTCCGCACAGCATCCATACGCTGGCGCATGTCCGCGAGCAGCTTTTCTCCCTGCGCTTCACGTCCAGCTTCCTGGGCAATGGTGCGAATGGCCGCTTCGATCTCGGCAATGGTATCGACCCGCACGATGACAGTACGGAGTCCCAGCCGCTGAAGCGCGGCAATCGCTTCGGGGTTATTGGGCGGAACACCAATGACCACATCCGGTCGTTTAGCCACGATCGCTTCAACATTGGGATTGATGTACGCCCCGATCCGGTCGATGCGCGCGACCTCGCGTGGAAAATCACAAAACGTGCAGACCCCTACCAGTTGCTCGCTCGCGCCGAGGGCGAAGAGAGTTTCGGTCACCGACGGGGCCAAGGACACGATGCGCTTGATCGTTTGCGCATGTGCTCCGTCGCTCAACGCCACGAGGACAACCATCGCCGCGACGGCGAAGCAACGGCGGAGTTTGCGCGAATTTCCGCTCTGAGATGGAGGCGGGCTAGGGTAGGGGGGGGCAAAGATTGTTGTCTTCATCTAAAACGTCGCTTTCATGCCAATCAGATAATTCAACGGTGGAGCGCGGAAGCCTAATGTCTCCTCGTATTCGCGATCAAAGAGGTTCTCGATCTTGCCGTAGACCGTCACCTCCGACAGCGGAGCCAGCGAGGACGGAAAGGAGTACGAAATGGCCATGTTCGTGGTGGCGAACATCCCGTTCGCGCGTGTCGTCCCACTCGAGGGATCAACATCATCGCGGTCGCCAACCACCCTGAGCCCTAAGTGCAGGTTGAGCTGATCCTTCTCCCACCAGAGATCGCGGCGCTGATAATTGGCATGCAGCGTGCCACGCTCGGAGGGACGCCGCAGCAGCTTGCCATCGCTAGTGACAAAGTCGAGAAACAGAAAGCTCCCACTCAATGTGAGGTCCGGGAGCGGGCGTAGCACGGGAATTACTTCCACCCCTTGAATATCCACTCGTCCTTTGTTCTGCGCCTGAAAAACGAAGTTGTCAGGATCAATGAGCACCCCCTCAATCAATCCTTTCACCCGTCGCTCGAAGTACACCGCTTCCAACGAGAAGAGATTGTCCCACAGACTTTGCTCAAAGCCGATGTTCCACTCACTGCTCAGCTCAGCCCCGAGGTCGGGATTGCCAAAGTCTGGAAAAAACAGTTCGTTGAAATTCGGCGCGCGGAAGCCGTTGCTCACGCCACCCTTGAATTTGGTGCCCAGCGACGGAATGAGATAGGCGATCGATCCGGCGGGCGTCACGTGCGTGCCAAAATCCTCGTTATCATCGACCCGCACCCCGCCAACAATAAACAAGCGCTCGTCCAACAACCGGAGCTGCTCCTGAAAATAGTAGGCGAAGTTGTTGCGCCCCTTGTTGTACCGCGTGCGAAACCCGCCAAAGTTCGACTCAACATCGGCGGACTTGTCCTCGAACTCGAAGCCAAAGGTCAGCACGCTCACATCGCGCCACGCGTAGTTGGCCTGCATTTCCCCCGTGAAAATCTTCGTCGGTATGCGCGAGATGCCCGAACCAAATTCATCGAACCGATCCGGCTCGTCAAAGAAGCGTTGGTTGTCGCGGACATACGAGCCCGCCACGCGATAGTTGAAGGCGTCGCCTACTGTCTGCTCCCACTCGCCCTTGAGTAACAGAGAGTTACTCAGTTGTCGGGCATTGAGGTCCGGGACGCCCAGATAGTTCTTGTTGTTGAACAGGTTGGTCTTGGTGTCGGTGTAGCGAAAGAAGGCACGGAACGCGCCGGTGGGAATCGGGGTGACATCGAGCCGCAGGTTCGTGGAAAAATTGCGGTGGCCATCATTGACCGAGCGGAATCCATCCGTGTCGATGGATGCCACCGCACCGGAGAAGCCCACGATCCCGTGTCCACCCGAAAAAGTGAGCACCTCGCGGTGGGTGGAGCCATTGCCGCCTTCGGCGGACACACTGATGGTCGGCCTGCCTTCGCCCTTTTTCGTGATGATATTGATGACCCCACCCACGGCTTGGGAGCCGTACAGGGTGCCGCCGCCACCACGGAGCACTTCGATGCGGTCAATGTTCTCCGTCGTCAGATTACTAGAGTCAAAGAGCCCAGCCGTGACACCATTGACTTCAACCCCGTCAATCAGCACGAGCGTCTGATCGGACTCCGCTCCGCGAGTGAACACCGTCGTGGTTGTCCCGCGCGACCCAGTTTGCGCGATGTCCAGGCCAGGAATGGACCGTAATACGTCGGTCACTGTTTCAGCTTGCCGCTGTTCAATCTCCTCGGCGGTAATTACCGTGATTGACGCCGCCGTCTCCGCCACTGGGGTTTCCGTCCGCGTGGCGGTCACGACCACGGGGCTGAGTGTGGT
>JABFSC010000254.1 GCA_013140885.1 Deltaproteobacteria bacterium
GGACGGACACCGGGTCCCCTAACGCCATCACTCCCGGACGCGCGCAAAAGGCCCGAAAGGACTCCGGCGCGCGCCACGCCCAGATGTAACACACCCGTTCCAGGCTCAGTAAGACGGCGGCAACCACAAAGGCCCAGAGACTCATAGGGCTTCCCCTTTCCGCGCCTGTATCGCCTGCATGAGCCGCGAGGGACTCGTGTAGTACGCCGCGATGTCGGTGAGTGGATCGGTGGCCAGTTTCACGAACCAAATCATCGCGCTCCGCAAGTCATGCTTCCACGCGAGATAGGAGACGTGTCCGCCGACCACCGCTAGCGTCATCAGCAACCACTGCCACGCCACGACGGGGATCGTCGCGCCGAGTGTCTCCATCGTCACCGACCCAGCGCTCACGAGATGGATGACGGGAAGCAGTAGATACCCGCCAACGACCATCGTCTTCTTGCGCGTATTCAGCCCCAGGAGGAGTTCTTCCTTATCATGGCACGGCGGCTCCAGAATGGCGTGCCCAATCTGTCGCACGAACAGCGCCGCCAGCCCCAGCGACATCGCCAGGGTCAGGTCCGAGAAAATCAGCACGTAGCAATAAATGAACACGCTGGAACTGAGCAAGTGAAAGAATTGATTGATGATGTTGCTATGTGAGGCCACGTGGTCATCATGCTTGCGCCGCATGATTTCCGTATAAAAATTCTTCAGTGGCGCGGGCACCCGCGGCGCGGGAACCCGCACCAGACTGCCCACCATTTCCCAGAACAGATGTGAGCGCATGATCTTCTCCCTCCCTGGTTGTTGTTCTTCGCTCAACCACCACGCATCGCTCCGCATCGTGCGCGCCGCGCGGAGCAGTTTGTCCTGTAACTCCTGATAATCGTCTTCCGTGAAATCCAGACTACTGAGGCACCGGCCCGTGCCGACCCAACTCAGGGTGACTCCCTCCGCGCGGAGATAGTATTGCAGGAGCCAGTTGTAGCGACTCGGTTCCTTGAACAGCACCGTCCAGACCGTGCCGAAATGCACGACGCGTAGCGGCAACGCGGACGCGGCGAGCTGCTGATTGGTCGCCTGCACCCAGCGCGCGCATCGTTGCCGGGCCGTGTCATACACCTGAGCCGTGTCTGGCTGCGTGACCCAGCGCAAGAACTCGTTCATCGCGCCCATGACCAGCGGATGCGCGGAGAAGGTGCCAATCACGTAAGCGATGCGCATCGGGTGCTCACTATCGAATCGTTTCATCAGCTCCCGCTTGCCGCACACCACGCCGATGGGCATGCCACCCGCGACCGTTTTGCCATAGACCACGAGATCGGCGCGCACGCCAAAATACTCCTGCGCGCCGCCGGGGGCGAGACGAAAGCCGGTATACACCTCGTCGAAAATCAGCGGGATGTCACACGCGGTGCACACGTCGCGCAACTGACGGAGCCACTCCGCGTAGGAAGTCGAGGACTCCTCGGTTTTGCGCATGGCGCTGGTGAGGAGCACCGTGTCACTCGGTGGCGGAGAATTCGGGTGGAACGATTGCACCGGATTGATGAGCACGGCGGCGATCTCCTGCGCGCGCCAGCGGATGAGGGCGAGCGAGGCCGGATGGAGGTCCTTGAGGGTCAGGCAATCGGTCAATTCGCGCTCGCTGCCCAAGCCCGCCTGCACGCCATCCCACCAGCCGTGATACGCCCCGGAAAAACAGACGATCAACTTGCGGCGGGTATTGAACCGCGCCATGCGCACGGCGGCCATCACCGCTTCGGTGCCGCTCATGTGGAACGACACTTCATCCGTATGGGAAATGGTCTTGAGCAAGGCGATGTTGTCGGCCACGATGGGGTGCAGCGGCCCCAACACGGGACCCAAGTCCTTCACCTGCTCCCACCCCTTGTGCATCCATTCCTTGTAGCGGTCGAAACCCGCGACATTGAGGCCATACGAGCCGCTCACATCCAAGGTCCACTGTCCATCAAGGTCGAGCAACTTGGGGCCATCCGACGCGGTCACGACCGAGCACAGGTTGAATTTCTCGCGCATCACCCGCATGAAGGGAAACGGCACCCGGTTGGCGTCCGTGAAGCGCAGGTCGGAGAAGCTCTCGCGAATCCCGTCGCCCCAGGCAATGGATTTGGCGTATCGCGTCTGGAAAAACCCCGCCAAGCGGTCGATGGCCTGTGTGCGTAGCGCCACCCAGCGCTCCCCTCCACCATCCGCGCGGACAAACTCCTCGTCCGAGTAAGCATACGACTTTACCCACTTCGATAACCGGCGTGAGAACGTCGGGGTGAGCGCCAGCGCCCGCAGGGTGAGGACCGCCGTGATGAGTTTGCGTCCCATGACGACCGCCGCGATGACCAGGATCATCAACCCCAGGACAATCCACCCTTCACTCAATATGAGTGTCTGGGCGCCGGTCGCATGCGTGATCCAGTCCAGAGTTTTTTGTAGTGCTTCGTTGAGTGACATCGCTACATCCTCCCTTCCATGATTTTGTGGATTTCGTGATCAAACCTTGATGGATTCTCGAACAGTTGGGGCGCGGCCCGTGGTGCCCCACACGCCTCGGTCAGCAATCCGGCGAACTGCTCCACAATGACCGACCAGTCAAACGCGGCGATGTGCGCACGGGCCTGCTGGCGCATTTGGAGAAGCACCCGTGGCTCGCGCGCCAACCGCGCCGCCGAGTCAATAAAGGCGCGCGCGTCGCCGTAGGGCACCAGGATTCCAGTTTCGCCGTGACGAATGTGCGTCCGCGCCGCGGCGTAATCATAGGCGAGCACCACCAGCCCACTGGCCATCGCTTCCAGTGTGACATTGCCGAACGTTTCGGTTTCGCTGGGAAAGAGAAACAGGTCCGCCGACGCATAATGGGTAGCGAGCGGCTCACCGGTCTGGAGCCCGCAAAAAATCAGATCGGGATGGGCGGCCTGCAGGCTGGCGCGCAGAGGGCCATCGCCAACAATGACGCACTTGACCGCATCGCTCTCCCGTCGCATGGCGTGGTAAGCGGCGATCGCCAACGGCAAATTTTTCTCGGGCGCGAGCCGCCCCACGTACAACACCACCAGGTCGTTCTCGGTCACGCCCCACTGGGACCGTAAGTCCGCGCAGCGGCGGTCCGGGGTAAAGCGATGACTGTCTACGCCGCGGCCCAGCACCGAGACATTGTGCACGCCAAGGGTGCGTAGCCGGTCGCGCTGATCGACACTGGGCACCAACGTCCCGTGCGTGCGGTTATGAAAACCGCGCAGGTAGCGGAAAATCAGGTGCCGCAGCCAGCCCACGCGATAGTGTTGGGAGTAGCTGTGGAAGTTGGTATGAAAACCGCTGACGACCGGAATGCCAAGCCGCCGCGCGCTGGACAGCGCGGACCATCCCAGCGGTCCCTCCGTCGCGACATACACCACATCGGGTCGATGTCGCGCCCACGCGCGACGCACCGCGCGCCCCGCCGGCAGGCCAAACTGCAAGTTCGCCCCTCCAGGGAGCGGCAGCCCACGCACCAAGGTCATCGCCGCGTCGTGAGACCCATTCGCGCCATCGGCCCGCCGCTGCCGTGGCCGCACCACGGACACGACATGGCCGCGCGCGCGCAGTCCTTTCACGAGATGCGACAAGGTGAGCGCGACGCCGTTAATCTCGGGCGGGTACGTTTCGCTGACAATACAGATGTGGCGCGATCGCAGCGTGGGGTGGTCAACCGTGGTGAGCACGAGCGCCGCGGGCTGGTTCAGGCCAGTCGGCACGCGAAGGGAATCGTGAACGAAAGAATCATTTCGCACCTCAAGGTCCTCCTCCAAGACAACCACCAGTTCTCGACATCCGCGTGAGGATAGTCTCTCGGTGTTACATGACGTTGTTGTCGGTTTGACATTTGCGTTACGCGCGCGAGGACGCGGGTGATTCCGTAACAAGAATTTCAAGGCGATTCGACACCTCGGTAACATCGCGGTGCGATAATAAGGACATCACAGCGTGGTTGGTGTGGAGGTTCGCGGCATGAAACTCGAGGTATCTCAACAACTCGCATTCACTGTTCCCTCACGGATATTCGCTGGACTGGCGTCTGAAGACGAGGTCGATACCCTCATCGTCTCCGATGTCCATCTTGGCACTGATCTCTGTCGTCCGGACGCCTTACTGACGGTGTTGAAGAGCCATACGTTCCGTCGCTTGATTCTGTTGGGCGACATCTTCGACACCTTGGATTTTCAGCGTCTCCCCCGCGCGCACTGGCATCTCCTCGCGTATCTCCGCGCGCTCTGTGACCCAGAGCAGCGGATCGAGGTGGTGTGGGTGGAAGGTAACCATGACCACCTGCTGTCGAGGGTCACACGCAGTTTCCTTGGTATCCCGATCCACAAGCGCTACGAATGGATGTTCCGGGGGCAGCGATTCCTCGCCTTGCACGGTCATCAATTCGACACCTTTATTCATCGCCACCCGATCATCACCAAGGTCGCCTGTTGGGTCTATGAAACCATCCAGCGTCACGAAGGGCGCGAGCACCGGTACAGTCGCGCGCTCAAGCACAAGAGCAAGGGGTGGCTCCGCATGTCCGAGGCCGTGGCGACGCGCGCGGCCTCCTACGCCGCGCGACGCGAAGTGGACACGATCTTCTGTGGTCATACCCATCGCCCCTTATCGGCCACGTTTGGCGCGGTGACGTATCACAACACGGGCTGTTGGACCGATACGCCCGCGTCCTTCATTACCATTGGCGCCCGTGGCGTCGAAGTGCATGAATATCACTGAGGGCGTGTCGCCCGTCCGCGCGTAACCGTGGGACGACGGGGCCATATTTCTTCCGGAAGTCTACACCGTGACCTTGAGTCGCCGGCCAACCCGTGTCACGCGCCGGGTTCTTTTGGCTGGAGAGCGAGCCGGAGTCGAGCGCCATTGTTGGAGCCCCCGACGGATATAGTCGGGGTCGAGGTTGAGTGCGTCACAAATAGAGATAAACGAAAAAGGCCATTCTGGCTCGTCGCGAAAAAACCATTCCTCGGTCTCTTGGCCCAGACGACGGGCGCGAGGAGTCGTGCCATTGATATGCGTCTTGAAGCAGGTCACGGCGTCGGTGAGGATCGCGCTGAGCAATGCGCTCACCCCTTGCTTCAGCGCGGAGAGCGGAGAGAAAAACTGTTCGGGCAGAATAAGATCTTGGGGGAAGTCCAGACTCCGCTCCAGGCGCATTTCAAGAGAGGGCGCTGAGGAACGTGAAGAAGGCGGTAAGGCGTCTTGTAGTGAAAGTTGCGGGTGTCGCAGCATGGCAAAATCCTTCCGATAGGTTTCCGAACAGAGAAACGTACCCGCCGAAGGTTGCATCACGATGACAGCAAGGAAAAAATTCCATGACGGGAACTGGGCTGCTCCTGCGATGGCCTGCTGTGATCGATTGTTCACGGAACAGCCATTTTCTTGAAACATTCGCCCCGTATGGTCGCGTACAAAATTGTCCGTGACAGGAGGAAGGTGTATGCGTCAAGGGTTAGCGATATTCGGGCTCGCCACGGTGCTCTCAACGTTCCCCAACCAGTCGATGGTCGCGTTCGCCGACAACGGCAACGACAGGTCACAAAAACCGCTCAATGTCCAAGTCGGTCCGCGCCCCTATTACCTGGTCGAGGATATGGACCCAGGGCCGCTCAAAACCGCGCTTCAGCAGTGTAGTGACAAACCGCTCAAGAAAACCAACTTTTCCATTGGCCACCGCGGAGCAGCGCTGCAGTTCCCGGAACATACCAAGGAGTCTTACGAAGCCGCCGCCCGCATGGGGGCTGGGATCGTGGAATGCGACGTGACCTTCACCAAGGACAAGGAACTCGTCTGTCGTCACTCGCAGTGTGATCTCCATACCACGACCAATATCCTCGCGACCCCCTTGGCGGCCAAGTGCTCCGTCCCCTTCACCCCGGCGGATCCCGTGGCTGGGACGCCCGCCCAAGCGCTGTGCTGCACGAGCGACATCACGCTTGATGAGTTCAAGACGCTACGCGGCAAGATGGATGCGGTTAATCCCGACGGGACCACGGTCGCGGAATACATGGACGGGACTCCGAGCTGGCGCACCGACCTCTACTCCTACGATGGTACGCTCCTGAGTCATGCGGAGAGCATTGAGTTGTTCAAGGCGCTGGATGTGGGGATGACCCCGGAACTCAAGGCGCCCAGCGTGCCGATGCCGTTCCAAGGCACCTACACGCAAGCGCAGTATGCCCAGCAAATGATCGACGAATACAAGGCGGCTGGGGTCTCGCCAAAGCAGGTGTGGCCACAATCATTCAGCCTCAATGACGTGTTGTATTGGATTCAGCACGAACCGGCCTTTGGCAAGCAGGCAGTCTATCTTGATGACGCCAATGTCCCGAGCGAACTGCCGTCAGCAGCCGATTTGCGGTCGTATGCCGCGCAAGGGGTGAAGATTGTCGCGCCACCGATGTGGGCATTGGTCGCTTTGCAGGGCAATCGGATCGTGCCCTCTCAGTATGTCGCGAATGCCCGCGCGGCTCGTTTGGGTATCATTACGTGGACCATCGAGCGGTCTGGACTCCTCACGGATGGTGGTGGCTTTTATTATCAGACGGTGAGTCCCGTCATCCATAAGCCAG
>JABFSC010000139.1 GCA_013140885.1 Deltaproteobacteria bacterium
CGCTCAGCCCTGTCGCCGTGGTGGCCCCAAAGGACGCCAGCAAGTAATCCGAATACAAATCGGCTATCGGGTGTGCTTTCATGTCGGTGATTCTACACCTTTTTTGTTACTGGCGCGTAAGGTGAGTCATTAAGATAGGCGAGGATGCCTTCCTCGACCGTATATGTGGGCGTGAAACCGAGTTCCGTCCGCAGGCGGTCGGTCTTCACCAGCGAGGTCATGGTCATCGGTTTGTCATTCACCGAAATTTTCGCGTTGGGCAGAATCTCGCGCAGGTACGCGGTTAGCTCCCCGGTTTTGCGACAGGTGCCGCTCATATTGAAAATCCGGTGCGTGAGGCCTTTCGCGTGGTACGCGCGTCGAAACACTTCGGCGGCATCGAGGACATACATCCAATCCGAGATTTGCTCGTCAGGCGGCAGCACTACTGGTTTTCCCAACAGCGCTAACTCAGGAGAGACCATGAAATGGTCGGATTCGGCCCCACGGCGTTGCCCACGGCCCAGACCAAAGATCGAAGTTGGACGAATCCCGATGGGATCGAGTCCGTAGGCTTGGGCGTAGTAACTGGCGATATGCTCATTGAAGAGTTTGCATGCGCCATACACCGTGTCCGGGGTTGGGGGATCATCTTCATGCAGTTCCGGACCGCCCAGCGTCGCGCGCATCGGATAGACCGCGACGGAACTCATGTACACCACTCGTGATATCTCCGTCAGGCGCGCGGCCTCGAAGATGTTGGTGGTGCCAATGCAGTTGATGTTGATGGATGGCAGCGGATTGCGAAGGCCGCCCGTTCCCAGAAAATAGGCGAGATGAATAATCCCGTCGACTTTATATTTCTTGATGGTATCGATCAGGGCGGTGACTTCCATCACATCACCCTGCACGACTTTCACGCGCGAGGCGACGTCGGCAAGCGCCGCCATGTTGGGCACGGCATCCAAGACCACGAGGTCTTTTTCTCCGGACTGGAGTAGATGTCGGGTGAGATGCCGTCCAAGGAACCCCGTGCCACCAGTAATGAGAATCGCCATAGCTTCCTCCTTTCCCCGCTCCTTACCATAGGTGGACAGGGGTCAGCTAGCGAAGAGACGCTCGTGGTCAGGAAGATGAGACCAGCGAGGACTTTACCGATCCACGACGCATCTTCCGGTGACCAGACCGCCGAGGAACACGATACGAGCACGCGACTATCTGGAGAAGCGTGCGCCTCCTTTTGTTGACACTCCGCCTGTCGTTCGCCTTGTCGTTACCCCCCGGGCCGCGCAAACACCAACCGCGCCACGACTCCCCCCTCCGGTGCATTCTGGACCGTCACACCGCCACCATGCAGTTGCATGATCTCCCGCACGACGCTGAGCCCCAGGCCGGAACTCTTTTTGCCGGTATCGGGTCGTTGCAACGAATAGAACCGCTCGAAAATCCGCTCGACGGCATACGCGGGAATCCCTGGGCCGGTATCGTGCACAACCACGGCAACGCCACCATCCCGTGCCTCGATACTCGTGCGTACCCCGCCACCACGTGGGGTGAAATCGACCGCGTTCTGAAGAATGTTGAGCAGCGCCTGACGGATGAGGAATGGTTCGCCTTGCACGGTTGCCGTTTCATCACCTGACACCGCTAACGTAATCGCCTTGCTTTCCAACACCGGTTGCAAACTCTCGGTGATTTCCCGGACAACCTCTCGCAAGTTCACCGGCTCCACCTCTTGTAACCCCTGGCGATTTTCTAGCGACGAGAGCAGCAGCATCTTTTCGACGATGGTCGCGATGCGTTGCGCTTCCACGCGGATGTTCTCCAGAAAGCGGTCCCGCCGTTCCGGGGGCATCTCTTCCTTGAGCAGCTCGGCGGCCCCGTGAATCGCCGACACCGGGCTCTTGATCTCATGCGTCAACGTCTGCACGTAATGCTCGACATACTGCTTCCCCTCCAGCGTGACGCGCATTTCCTCGAACGCGTTGCCGAGGGTCGCGATCTCACTCCGACCGAGTCGCGGCAAGGTCACGCGCTGCCCGTCACGAATCGCGGTGGCGTACTTCGTCAAGCGGCGAATCGGGCGCGTGACCATCTCGGACCCCAACACGCCGACCACGAGGATCATCAGACCACTGACCCATCCAGCGAAGTAGATTTTCCGTTGCGCCTGCGCGATGAAGACATTGATATTGGTGGTCGGTTTCCCCACCGACAACACCCCAAGGGTTTCCCCATGCGCGATAATTGGCGCCGCCACATAGAGGACGCTGGTGTTCGGCTCTCCCAACTGTTCACGCGTGGACCGCGCGCCATACTGGCCTCGTAACGTCAGGTGCACGTCGCGCCATTCCAGGTAATCCTTCCCTTCATCCCGCCCCCGGTCCGAGTCGAACAACACAATGCCACGCATGTCGGTGATGTAGACGCGAAAGTCCACGCGCGTTTTGGTGAGTCCGTAGATTTGCGCGGTGAACGGGCGCTCGGCGACGCGCTGAAAGGCGGTGCGAAACTGCCCCACCTGCACCCGGCCCTGCGTCGCGGTGGCGGCGGCGAGTTCCGCCAAGATGCGCGCCGTATCCACCAGCGGCTCTTCGGTCGATTCTCGATACTGCGGCGTGAGATCGTCCACCACCCAGTCCACCACGAATGCGAACCCAACACCCACCGCCAATAGAATCCCCAAAAAGAGACGGGTGCGAATCTTCACAGCTCCTCCTTGAGTGCATAGCCCACGCCGCGATGCGTCACGATGGGGTCTTGGTCTGGACGGATGGCTTTCAACTTCTGTCGCAGGGTCTTGATATGCGTATCGACGGTGCGGTCCAAACTCATCTCTGGCGACGCCCACAAAAGTTGCAACAGTTGCTCGCGCGAGTAGACATGGCCGGGATGCTTCACGAATAAACTACACAGCCGGAACTCGTAGCGAGAAAGTGAGAGCGCGACGCCGTGGTACGAAATTAAATGCCGGGCTTCATCAACATGAAAAGGCGAGGAGGGCCGCGGACTCGGATTCCCCGGATTCCCGGATTGCTGGCGGTCCGTGCGCCGCAGAATGGCTTTCACCCGCGCGGTGAGTTCGCGCGGGCTGAACGGTTTCACCATGTAGTCATCGGCCCCAATCTCCAGCCCGACGATGCGGTCCACCTCTTCCGCACGCGCAGTGACAAAAATGATGGGCACGTCGGAGTGCTGGCGAATCGTCTTGGCCAGCTCGAAGCCGTTCATATCCGGGAGCCCAACGTCAAGAATCACCAGCGCGACCTCTTCCGTGGCGAGCACCGTCTGGGCCGCGGCTCCAGTCTGGCACCATTCAGGAGTAAAGCCTTCCGTCGTCAGCGCATAGGTGATGTTGTCCGCGACCGAGGGCTCATCTTCAACCAGCAAGATGCGTTTCTTCATAGTGCCTTCTTACCTAGCGGTTGGTGCATGAAACTCAACCCTCGCCGGACACTTTTCACCGGGAATCCTTGGACTTTTCACGTGGACTTCACGCGCCGCCCACACCGGCCTCCGATACTCGGGACAAATACACAGCGGGCGCGCGGCTCACCGCCGCCCACAAGGAGGTTTCCGTGCATCAATGGCGATTGGTGGTCTGGTTGGTTGCTCTACTGAGTCTGTCTTCAGTCTTTCCGAGACTGTCACCCGCGTGGACCGCGCCCGCGGCGGAGTCACCCGCCGAGCGAACCCTGTCCCCATACTTCTTCATTCCGTCAGGCGCGGACGGGGTTGAACGGCTGCCACTCAAAAGTACCGAGGTGATGGTTGATATCGCTGGAGTGATCGCCGACGTGAAGGTCACCCAGGTCTACACAAACGAGGGACAGACGCCGATTGAAGCGATCTATGTGTTCCCTGGCTCCACACGGGCAGCCGTGTATGGGATGAAGATGACCATCGACGAGCGCGTGCAGGTGGCGAAGGTCGCCGAGCGGAACGCCGCGCGGGCGCAGTACACGGAAGCGAAAGCCGCTGGCAAAAGCGCCTCCCTGTTGGAACAACAACGCCCCAACGTGTTTCAGATGAACGTGGCCAATATCATGCCCGGTGACCAGATTCGCGTGGAACTGTCGTACACCGAGCTGCTGGTCCCGACCGAAGGCATGTATGAGTTCGTCTACCCCACGGTGGTGGGGCCACGCTACTCGAACCTCCCCGCGGCCACCGCGCCCCCGACGGAGCAGTGGATCGCCAATCCCTTTCTCCCGGAAAAGTACCCTCAGACCTCCACGTTTGCCATCAAGGTCCAGCTCGTGGCCGGTCTGCCACTGCACAGCGTGGCATCGGCCTCACACGCTGTGCAGATTGCCTATCAAAGTCCGTTGCAAGCGACGGTCAGCTTGGCACCAACCGAACAGCTGGGCGGCAACCGTGACTACATCTTGCGCTATCGCTTGCAAGGCGATGCCGTGGAATCGGGACTGCTCTTGTATGAAGGGGAAGATGAGAACTTTTTCCTGCTGATGGCCCAACCTCCGCAACGAGTACCCGCCGCCCAGATTCCGCCACGGGACTATGTCTACATCATCGACGTATCCGGTTCGATGAACGGGTTCCCGCTTGATACCGCCAAGCAGGTGATGCGCGACCTGGCGAGCCATCTGCGTCCGACCGACACATTGAACGTCCTGCTGTTCTCTGGTGGTTCGGCGGTCCTGTCCCCGCGCTCACTGCCCGCGACGCCGGAGAATGTTCAGCAGGCGCTGGGGTTCATTGATCGCGAGCAAGGCGCGGGGAGCACGGAGTTGCTGCCCGCGTTGCAACGCGCGCTGGCGCTGCCACAAGACGAACGACGCTCCCGTTCATTCGTCATCATCACTGATGGGTTTGTCGCCGTGGAAACGCAAGCGTTCGACCTGATTCGCAAGAATCTCCACAACGCGAATGTCTTCACTTTTGGTATCGGTAGCAGTGTGAATCGGTTTCTGATCGAAGGACTCGCGCGGGCTGGAGGCGGTGAGCCCTTCGTGGTCACCGATCCTTACCAAGCACCAGCGACCGCGCAGCAGTTCGCCCACTATATTCAAATCCCGGTCTTGACCAATGTGGCCGTCGAGTACGCGGGCTTTGAGGTGTACGACGTTGAGCCCGTCTCGATTCCCGACGTGCTGGCGGAGCGTCCGGTCCTCGTGTTTGGCAAATGGCGCGGACGCCCGCACGGAGCCGTCACCATTCACGGCACTCACGGAGCCGGCGTGTACTCCCAGACGAGTGATGTCGCGCATGTCACTCCGCTTCCGACCAATAGCGCCTTACGCTACCTGTGGGCGCGCCATCGCATCGCCATGCTTGGTGACTATCAGACGCTTGACCCACAAGATGAGCTGGTGAAGGAGATCACGACGCTGGGGCTCACCTACAATCTGCTGACGGCCTACACGTCCTTCCTCGCGGTTGACGAAGTGGTGCGCAACGTGGATGGACAAAATACCTCGGTGAAGCAGCCACTGCCGCTCCCCCAGGGAGTGACCAACCTCGCCGTTGGTGGTGCGGTGCCGACGGTACCGGAGCCGGAAACCTACGCGCTCATGGGGATCGTGGGGTTGCTGCTGTTCTGGATGTGGACCCAGCGACGGGAAAGCGTGTCGTAGCGGGAGACCGACATTGTGAACAAGGCAACTCTGCTTCTCAGGCTTCAAGGTCCGACCCCATTGCTCATCCTCGCCATGCAAGGGGTCGCCTTCTGGCCGGTGTGGCGCTGGTATGGCGAGCGGATTACTGATGGTTCGGATGAACCGTGGGGGATCGTCGCGCTCGCCACGGCCATCGTCTTTCTCGTCCGTCGGGGAAAACCTGGACAAGTGAAGGTGTTCACGCTTGGTTGCGCCACCGCGCTGGTCACCCTCTATGCGCTCAGCTTTCCAGTCTTGCCCGCCCTCGTGCGAGCCATCCTGGCGATCATCGCGTTGAGTTGCACCTTGAGCGCCTTCTATTTGGGACGCGCTCTCCATCTGGGGATTCTTGGTCTTTTGCTCCTCTCGCTGCCGCTGATTGCGTCCTTGCAATTCTACCTGGGCTATCCGGTGCGGTTTCTTACCACTGAAATCGCCGCGCGCCTCATCACACTGACGGGTCATGTCGTCACCGCCGAAGGCACGTGTCTCCGATGGTTGGGGGATCTGATTGCCGTCGATGCGCCGTGTAGTGGCATCAAGATGCTGTGGACGGGGCTTTATCTGAACTTCACGTTGGCCTGCTTTCGTGGACTGGGTCCCCTGCGCACGTGGGTCAGCTATTCCCTCTCCATGTGCATCATTTTTCTCGGCAATCTGCTCCGAACGATTGTGCTCTTTTACGGTGAATCCCACATCATCAGCTTCCCTTCGTGGGGACATCAGGGGGTTGGGATCGCGGCGTTTCTCCTGGTCGCGCTTGTCATCGCGGCCATGCACACCAGGATTCGGGAGGTTACACCATGAGATTGCTCCGCTTGTTGATTGTGCTGCATGGGTTGGCGGCCATGGTCCCGCTCTTGTCGCCGCGGTCGCATTCAGCGCCCACGACCCAAGCCTTTGTTGGATGGCCACAACAGTTTGAGTCGCGCCCACTCCTGGAGTTAGGACTCAGCGAGCAGGAGCGCTTCTTCGTGCGAGAATTTCC
>JABFSC010000152.1 GCA_013140885.1 Deltaproteobacteria bacterium
GTTTGTCGTTTTCGGGATGGGCAAGTTTGGTGGGGAGGAACTCAATTTCAGTTCCGACATTGATCTCATTTATCTGTACGAGCGGGACGATGGCTTCACCACTGGTGGGAGCAAAGGCACGACCCAACCGCGCATGTTTTTCACGCAGCTCGCTCAACGACTCACGCGGACCTTGAGCGACTTGATCGCGGGGGGGCGTGTCTTTCGGGTGGACCTGCGGCTCCGTCCCGATGGCGATAATGGCGCGATGGTGAACTCGTTGCCGAACACGATGCTCTATTATGAATCCTGGGGGCAGACGTGGGAGCGCGTGGCGCTATTGAAGGCCCGGCCAGTGGCGGGCGACAAAGCCTTGGGCGAGCAATTCCTGCACGACATTTCCCCGTTTGTGTTTCGGCGCTATCTCGATTTTTCGACGATCCAAGACATCAAGGAGATGAAAGGCCGGGTAGAGCGCGCCTTGCCCAGCGGCGAGCATAACGGGTTCAATGTCAAGCTGGGACGCGGCGGGATTCGGGAAGTGGAGTTCGTGGCGCAGGCCATTCAACTGCTCCACGTCGGCAAGGACCCACAGGTGCGGATGCGCAGCACGCTCGCTGGCCTTGATCGGCTTGTCGAACGGAAATATCTCGCGGCGTCCGACGGTGCCGCCCTCCAGGGCGCGTATCGTTTCTTGCGCCATGTCGAGCATAAACTCCAGATGGTGCAAGATCGACAAACGCACTCGCTACCGACGAACGAGGCGGCGTTGGTGAGCTTGGCGCGACGGGTGCGGGTGGGGAGACCGGAGACCGATGACCGAGGACCGGAGCCCGCGTTATCTGATCCGCAATCCGCAATCCGCAATCCGCAATCGAATGTTCTTGCCCGCTTTCACGAGTTGCTGCGTGTCCATACCGAGGCGGTTCATCAGATCTTTCACTCGCTGTTTCACGGCGCGGACGCGGCACCCGAGAAGCCAGACGAGGAAGCGAGTCGCCTGATGGGCGAATTACACCAAGAAGAGCGCACGCTGTGGCGGTTGCAGAAATGGGGGTTCCGTAATTTGCCGGAAAGTTACGAGCACCTGAAATTATTGCATGATGGCCCGGCTCATTCTCCCGCGTCGCCAAAACGACGGAAGCTGCTGTACGATCTCGCGCCGCTCCTCTTCGCCGAAATTTCACACGCGGCTGATCCCGACCAAGCGTTGGCTTCGATGGCAACACTGGTGGCGTCCATCGGTGCCCGTTCGAGTTTTCTGTCCCTGTTGCGCGAGAATCCCTCGACCTTGCGCACGCTGATTGGTTTGTTTGGCGCCAGTGAATATCTGACGCGGATTTTTCTTCGTCACCCAGAGTTACTCGACAATTTGGTGCGGACCGACCTCGTGCGGGTGCATAAGGATGGCGCGGCCATGCGCGCGGACCTGGATGCGCGCCTGGCGGAGGTGGAGGAGTTCGAGGATCAACTCGACATCCTGCGGCGCTACCGCACGGAAGAATTCTTGCGCGTCGGCATTAACGACAGCAATCGCCTGCTTGATGTCACCGAGGCCAGCGCGCAATTGTCGATGCTCGCGGAGACCTGTCTCGTTGGAGCCTACGATGTCGCTCGGACGGCGTTGCTCAAGCAACTGGACCTCACCGCGCTGCCAGGCCGACTCGTCATTGTCGGCATGGGCAAGCTCGGCGCTAGGGAACTGAATTACAATTCCGACCTGGACCTCATTTTTCTCTATGAGCCTCAGGAAGACGCGGGGCCAGGGCGTTTGAGCGCCCAGGAGTGTTTCACGAAACTGGTGCAACGCCTCATTTCCGTCTTGCAGGTGAAGACACGGGAAGGCGAAGTGTACAAGATTGACACGCGCCTGCGCCCCTCCGGGAAGTCCGGGTCGTTGGTCTCCTCGCTGGCCGCGTTCACGCGCTATCATCACGAGAGTTCGCAACTGTGGGAGCGGCAGGCGCTGATTAAGGCGCGCGTGGTGGCGGGTGACCTCTCGTTGCAAGCCCAGGTCGAGGAGCTGCTGACTCAGGTCGCGTATGGCGTGACCATTGACGAGGCCGGGGTCGCGGAGATTGACCACTTGCGTGGACGCATGGAACAAGAGCTGGCCCATGAGAGTGGTGACCGCTTTAATATCAAGACCGGACGTGGCGGCATTGTCGATATCGAGTTTCTTGTACAAATGCTGCAACTACGCTACGGTCAGCGGCACTCGACACTCCGCCAACGTGCGACGCTCTCGGCCCTAGCGGCACTGCGAGAGGCGGAGATTCTTCCAGAAGAAGAGTATCAGCTCCTCACTCACGGGTATCGGTTTCTGCGAACCTTGGAGAACCGGTTGCGGATTGAACGAGATGAGCCGGTGGAGGCGTTGGAAAACACGAATGAGCAATTACGGTCAGTGGCCCGTCGCTTGGGCTATGAGGGGGATGCTCCCGCGGCCCAATTGCTCGCGGACTACCAGCGCCAACGGGAGTTGATTCGGGCCTGTTATGCGCGGTGGTTCGCGCAAGAGAAAGGAATGGACTAGCAGAATGAGTGAAATGCAAACAAACAGTGGACAAGAAACCTTCGCCGATTTATTCGCCCAGCAGAAGACCGGCCCCATGCTGGAAGTCGGCCAGGTCGTGAAAGGGCGAGTGATTCAGATCGGTGCCGATAGCGTGTTTGTCGATATCCAGGGCAAGGGCGAGGCGCTGATCGCGCGGGCCGAACTCGAAGATGAGAGTGGGACGCTCAACGTGGCGGTGGGCGATGAAGTCGAGGCGACCGTCTTGTCCACGGACGGCGAAGTCCGCTTATCCCGGAAATTGCTCAAAGGGGCACAGGCCCGCGAAATGCTGCAAATCTCCGTCGAGAATGGCGTGCCGGTCGAAGGCAAGGTCACCGGCGTGGTCAAAGGCGGCTATGAGGTTCTGGTGGCGGGGCTGCGAGCCTTTTGCCCGTTCTCACAAATTGATATGCGCCGCGTCGAGTCCTCCGATGCTTTTCTCAATCAGGTGCTCGAATTTCGCGTGACGCGCTACGACGAGAAAGGGCGCAATATCGTCCTCTCGCGACGCCAATTGTTAGAAGCGGCGGCGACGAAGGCGGCGGAAGAGACGAAAAAGAAGCTGGTACCAGAGGCGGTGTTGCCAGGAACGATCACGTCTATCGCCGAATTTGGCCTGTTCGTCGATCTCGGCGGTATTCAAGGGCTGGTCCCATTATCGGAGCTGTCGCATGTCCGGGTGACGAACCTCGCCGATCGCTTCCAAGTGGGGCAACCGGTGACGGTGAAAGTTCTGCGCGTTGACCCCCAAAAAGGGAAAGTGACGCTCAGCATGAAAGCGCTGGAAGGGGACCCCTGGCTCACCATCTCCGACCAGTTACGCGAGCGGCAGATTGTCCAAGGTCGCATCGTGCGGGCGACGGATTTCGGCGTGTTTGTTGAACTCCTGCCTGGCGTGGATGGGTTGCTGCACCTGAGCGAGATTCCGCGTAATCAACAAGGGCAGATCAAGGAAGCGGCGGCGGTCGGTGGGGAACTCGCCGTGATGATTTTGGCGGTTGATCTCGACAAGCACCGCATTTCCTTGGCGCTCGCGCCCGAAGGATTAGCACCTGGGCAGGAAGCGGAAGAACTGAAAGTTGGCGTGGTCAAAACTGGAACGGTCGAACGGGTTGAGCCGTTTGGGCTGTTCGTGCGTCTTGGTCCAGGGCAAGTGGGGTTGATTCCCAATGCCGAAATGGGGACGCAGCGTGGGGCGGATCACCGCAAGGAGTTCGCGCCAGGCACGGAAGTAAAAGTTGTTGTTCTTGGCATTGAGGAAGGTGGCAAACGCATTCGACTGTCACGCTCTAAGGCTCTCGCGCATGAAGAGCAGACGGAAACGCAAGCCTATCTCAAGGGCTCACCGAAAGGTGGATTCGGCTTGACGCTGGGCGATTTGATTAAACAAGGGAAGAAGAAATAAAAAATGGAGAATTAAGAATCAATACTTCGGACACTTTTAGTCTCGGAATTTGTAAGCCCCTGATTTTTCAGTAGTTTTTGTAAATGTGCAAATTGAAAAAAGTCCTTTATAAACAGTGATTTGCGAAAAAGTGTCCGAACCATTGAAGAATGAAGAATTAAGAATTTTTCATTCTCCATTCTTAATGAAGCATATTCGGCTGAGAAGTTGCCAGCCGTAGGACGAAGATTGAGGATGTCCGCGATGAAATCTGTGACCGCCGCGGAATTTCAAACGCACTGTTTCCAACTCATTAAGGAAGTGGCCGAGACTGGCGCTCCCCTTGTTATTCTTGATAACGGGCAGCCTGTCGCGCAGCTCGGCCCGGTGACGGATCACGCTCCCACATTAGTGGGAGCCCACAAAGGAAAAATCCAAATTCTTGGAGATATTCTCGCACCGTTGGATGACGAATGGGAAGCGGGGCGCTGATCCTTCTTGATACGCATGTGCTGATTTGGCTTGATCAAGATGACCCCGCGCTTGGTCTGCGCCAATAGCGGCACGCCACTGCCGCTCGGTCCTTAAGTCGGTAATTTGTAGTTTCATGCGGGCACAGTAGCAAGCCTCGCCAAACGTCACAACGCTAAGAAAAACAACCCCTTACGGAATTTTATCCCGTCGCAACAAGTCTAACTTTTAACTCTTACGCGCGAGCGCTAGCGCGTAACCGCCGTACCCCTTCTCCCGCGCCCCCTTCCGCGCGAAAGACCGCTGAGCCCGCCACGAGCATCGTGGCTCCCGCCTCCACGACTCGATGCGCGGTTTTCGGGTCAATGCCGCCGTCAATTTCAATCTCAGCATGGCCACCGCATGCGGCGATCCGCTCGCGTAACCGTCGAACTTTATCGACGCTCGCTTCAATAAAACTCTGCCCACCAAACCCTGGGTTCACGCTCATCAGCAGGATGAAATCCGCCTCGGTGAGCACATCCTCAAGCATGACGAGCGGCGTGCCAGGGTTCAGCACCACGCCGGCTTTCTTGCCAAGCTGATGAATCTGCTGAATCGTGCGGTGCAAATGCGGACACGCTTCTTGGTGCACGGAAATCATATCCGCCCCGGCGCGCGCGAAGTCGCCAAGGTAGCGCTCCGGTTCGACAATCATCAAGTGGACATCAAGGGGCAATGTTGTCACTTGCCGCACGGCTTCGACAATGAATGGCCCAATGGTGATGTTGGGGACAAAGCGTCCGTCCATCACGTCGAGATGCACGCCATCGGCACCGGCGGTTTCAATCTCTTCGACCTGTTGGCCAAGACGACGAAAATCCGCGGAAAGCACGGAGGGGAAAATTTTGACGGAAGTCATAGGTGTCACTTATGCGATTTTTAGCTGCATACGACCTTTCCCGGGAGCGCAGGCGTCTCGCCTGCTTTTTCGGGCGGTTTCGGCAGGCGAGACGCCTGCGCTCCCGGGGGGAGATCACCACCAATCCTCAGTTGATCCCGTACAACGCGGCCGCGTTCTTTTCGACAATTTTCGCCCTCTCCGCTGGCGCGAGTTTCTGAAACGCGCCGGAGATGAACTCTTTCGAGCGCGGCCACGGGGAATCAGTGTGCGGATAGTCCGACGACCACATGATGTGATCAAAGCCGAAACTTTCTCCCGTGAAGGCCACGTTCGTGGTCTCGAACTGGAAGGTCGCCCACACATTCCGCTTCATGTATTCGCTTGGCAGCATGGGCAAGGTCAATCCTTCAATGTGACGCAAGCGATCATAGGCATGGTCGATGCGATACAGGAAGTGAGGAAGCCAGGAGACGTCATTCTCAGCCGAGACAATCTTGAGACGTGGAAATCGCTCGAACACGCCACTGGTGACGATGTCGGCGAACGTGAGTTGAATAGCTTGTGGCAGCGCCATGTAGCCGAACAGCACCTTGCGACGACTGAAGCGGTTGCCCGCTCTGCCAGTGAGGATGTGCAGCGACAGGGGCATATTGAGGTCCTGGGCGGCGGCCCAGAATGGATCGTATTCGGGGGAGCTGTAGGGCTTATCTTCCGGTGGGGCTCCCCAAATCAACGCGCCGCGTAAGCCTTTTTTGGCGATCCGTTGGAGTTCCGCCACGCCAGCGGGAATATCTTCCAACGTGATCGCTCCCAGACCAATGAGTCGTTTGGGATCGTAGCTGCAATATTCGGCCGCCCAGTCGTTAAAGGCGCGAAAACACGAGGCCCGAAGCTCGGCATCGTCGAGCCCAAACAGGAGCATCCCCATTGAGGTATAGAGTGCTTCGGCGCTCACGCCGTCACGGTCTTGCTCTTTAAGGCGTTCGGCGGGGTCCCACACACTCTTCGGGGCGACATCGAAGCCGTGCTTCAGATGCTCGGGCAGTTCTTCCGAACTCTTCCCTGAGCCGAAGAATCCCGCCACTTGGACCGGTTGCAGGTTTTCGCACATGAACCACTCGCCCGGCCTGCCCTTGTAGCCTTGTTGGATATGGGGGGCGCGCTCGCGAAAACGAGTATCGACACGCTCGGTCCACATCGTTGGGGGTTCAACAAAATGAGAATCCGCGGAAATGATCCGTTGCTCTGCCATAATACTACCCTCCTTTTCGTATGGAGAACCTTGTGAAAAATTTCCTCTGTGTGGTTG
>JABFSC010000529.1 GCA_013140885.1 Deltaproteobacteria bacterium
GAGAGCGTTAAATAACGTGGGAGGCTCACAGTAAAACAAAGGAAGGTCGCATACCTGCTGATGAGGCTTCAGGACCAGAATATCGGTTTTTCATACACTAGACGTTATTAGAAATAACGATTTAAGACCAAAAACCCCAATAAATACACACCAAAAACCTTATTTCGAATAACGTCTACTGCCTCCCACACTTTTTAGCGGTCTCCTATTCGCTTTCGTGAGAGTGGCGGAGTCGAGCGGGAACATAATCAGGAACACATGCAAATAGCATGATGCCTGTAGAAATACGGGGCGGATTCACACTGATGAGCGCGATCGCTTCCTTTCATTGACAGCGGGAAAGGACGAGTTGTACTATCCGCTTTCGTGATGAGGGACACCAAAGGAAAGCGACAATCCGGTACCTTTGCTGTTCAGAAATCGCCAGGAACGTCCGTGGTGGGGGATGCTTATGAAAAGTAAGGAACCTCTGGCACGGTCCACTCTCGGCTTAGCACTCCCGCCCCCTGTACTTCTTGGTCTTCCGCACGAGCCTGATACGGAATGGACCGTGATGATCTGGGATGAGTGTCGATCCCGTCTTCAACTCATTCGGTGTGCCTTAGCCCGGTGTGGCATCCACACGCGGGTGATCGAAGACTTCTCGGCGCTCGATCAGGGGCAATGGCCCACTCGTGGCACTACCGTGGTGATCGCTTTGGGAGCATGTCCCTCGCCTGGTACCCGCGAGTTGGAGATCATTCGTGACTTGCGTCACAAAGAGTTCACGGTCATCAGTTACGGAGAAGGGGCACTCTCCTGGCCGATCGGCGCGCGCTGCCGAGCCTTACTTGCTGGCGCTTCCTGGATACTCGATAGCGCTCAGGACGATTTCGCGGACCAGCTTCGAGACATCATTGAGCAACACGCGCAAGCGCATACGGCACGACGGGCCGAAGAGCGCGGCCTGAAGGAGACGATGACGAAGCTCGGCATCATAGGCGAAAGCGCGGAGATGCTGGCGCTCTTTCGACAGGTTCTCGCGGTCAGCGCGCTGAGCGACTTGCCAACGTTAATTACCGGCGAGACGGGAACCGGAAAGGAGCTGTTGGCGCGCGCGCTCCATCAATTAGATCGCAAGCGCTGTAGCGGTCCCTTTGTGGCGGTGAACTGCGGCGCCATCAGTGCTGGTCTGGCGGAAAGCGAACTCTTTGGCCACCGCCGCGGTGCGTTTACTGGCGCGGAGCGGGATCGCCGGGGGTTGATTCGCGCTGCGCATGGAGGAGTGCTCTTTCTTGACGAAATCGGCGAACTTGATGACGCCCTCCAGGTGAAACTGTTGCGCGTGTTGCAGGAGCGCCAGGTCCTGGGTGTGGGGGAGGACTCAGAGGTGGCGGTCAGCGTGCGGATCATTGCAGCGACCAACCGAGACCTGGGCAAGATGGTGCAACAGCAGCTATTTCGCGCGGACCTATTTCATCGTCTGCATGTCCTGTCGATCCATATTCCTCCGCTGCGGGAGCGACCTGCCGACCTGCACCCGTTGATCGAGCACCTGCTACACAAGAACCAGGATCTCAAACCAACGAACTCTCTCACGATGAGTCCCTTTTTTGTCCAGGCGCTCAGGCAGCTTGAGTTACCGGGAAACGCGCGACAGCTGGAGAACCTGCTTCGGACGGTGCTGGTCAACAAAAAAGATAATACGCCTCTCGATTTGCAGGACCTTCCACCCGAGGTCTGGCGTCAGCTCGCGGAGCAGAGCGAATACCCCGTGGATTCATCACAACAGAGCAGTGACCAAAAAGCTGACCTCTGCTCGACCCCGGAGAGGCCGTTCCACACCCTGGCCTCCCAGCTTGAGAAACTGTTGACTGCCAATGGGTGGACACTCTCTGAAGTGCTGGGCTACTGCGAACGCATACTACTGGAAGGAGCGTTGCGCCTCAATGACGGCAATCAGTCGCGGACCGCTCGGCTCCTCGGTCTCACCCCACGGAGCGTCTACAGCAAGATGCGGAAACATCATCTCAATTCCTGAAGTAGCTCCTCCCACATCTCGCGTTTGGCAGGCATCGCTTCAGCGGTCCACAGCGGAATTGTATTTCCGCTGTCGGACAGAGCCTTCCAGAAGAACTCTTCCTCCCGCTGTTATGGCACGCTCATCATTGGCCAGGGTCACCGTGCAAGGTCCGGGAATTGAGGAGATTTCACGAAACGACGCCTCCCCCCATTGATGGCACCTCCTTTGCGTCACCGAGCAATGCTGACTCTCAGCGAAAGAGCGGATATCCGCACGGTAGGACAATATGGAACTACGCAACCGCCAGGTCCGGTTCAGAGTTCGGGACGTCTTCATTCCGGATCCACAAAAACTCCTCATGGATATCCATGGTGATGACCTCCTGTGGGGACGAGCCGTTGATCTGTCAGACGACGGCAGTCGGAAGGATGCCTTTGTCGTCGTTGAAGTAGACGGAATAGAACCGCTTATGATTGTCGCAGTGGATCGACTGCTCGACGTATCATGAATGTTCTTCTGGGAGTGACTGGCGATAGGCGATGAGGGAAGGAGCAATGATGACCAGCACGGTAACCAACCAGAGTTGCACGCTTGTGTCGTTTCGTGTCAATAGCGGAGAGACGCGGCACCTCCCACCCCATGACGCGATCACGGTGATGACGGTCGAGATAGCCGAGAACGAAAAAATCCGCAAACTCGAAGAGCTGGGGTTCATTCTCATCCAGCAGGATATGGCGGCCGCCCAGGAACCTGACCGCACGCCGGAAAAGACCAAAAAAGACCGCGGACAGCAACCCAAGCAAAACGAGGCAAGGAAAAAGGAGTAGCTCATGGCGCAAGTGTCATATCCAGGCGTTTATATTGAAGAGGTGCCGAGTGGTGTGCGCCCGATCGCCGCGGCAAGCACCTCAATTGCGGCGTTTATCGGGGTGGCGGAAAGAGGTCCGGTGGGCGAAGCGGTGAAGGTTTTCAATTTCACGGAATATCAAAACCGCTATGGCGGGTTCCTCACGAACTCTTTTCTGAGTCACGCGGTCTATCAATTTTTCAACAACGGCGGAACACAGTGTTATGTCGTCCGGGTAGCGGGCGCGACTGCCGCATCCGCCAATATCGCGCTCCGCGACCGGGCGGTGACCCCGCAAACCAGCCTCACGATCTTCGCCAATAGTCCGGGGGCTTGGGGCAACCAGTTGGCCGTGGTGGTCGCGAACGGGACGAATGATCCGCTCAATGAATTTAACCTGTCGGTGTTCCAACAAGATGAATTGACTCCCTTGGAGCGCTTCGACAATCTGAGTATGGTTCCTGGCGCTCCGAACTCTGTGACGACGGCCACTGCCGCCTCACGCTATATTCGGGTCACCCCCAATACCGCGAACACCAATGCGCAAGCGGGAACCAGTCGCGGCGCAGTAGCGCCGCCGGCGCTGGCGAGTCCGAGAACCCGGTTTCGCATCAATATCAATGGCGATGGCCACCAGGAAATTGATCTGTCGGCCGCGGTCCCTACCCCGGCGCCAGATCTGAACACGGCGGCCAACATCGCCATCGCCATCCAAGCGCGAGTACGCGCACTGACGAAACTCCGCACGTCAACCGATCAAAATGCCTTTGCGAATTTTCTCTGCGAGGTGACCACGACCGCGCCGATTGGCGTACTGCTCCTCACTTCCGGTGTGTCGAGTCCCTCATCGTCGGTCAAGGTCGCTCCCGCCGCCAATAGCACGCAGGATGCGGCAGGACTGCTGCGTTTGGGGCCGCTCAATGGTGGCGTGGAAACGCTGGGTGGAGCGGTCCTGCGCCCGCGGACGAATCCCCCACGCACCCCGCCAGATAATTACTATTTTGTCGGCGATAACAGCGTCCCCACCACCGAGGTCGCTTCCGTCGTCGCGGGCTCGGACGGCGCTGCCATCACCACCGATCAGCCGTACATTGATGCCTTCGCCAAGTTAGACGATAAGGAAGATGTCAGTCTGGTTGCCGTACCTGGCATTGGCTCCGCTGCCCTTGTGGGTGCGGGGATGAACTACTGCGCCAATCGCTCGCTCAGTGACTGCTTCTTCATCGGCGACATGAGTCAGACGGACGATACCGTCGATGAAGCGAAAAATTTTCGTAACGCGATTACCCCGAAGAACTCGTATGGTGCCATCTACGCGCCGTGGGTGCGGATGCTTGATCCCACGGGCCGCTCTTCGACGCCCATCCTTGCTCCGCCATCCGGGTTCGTGGCTGGGTTGTATGCCAAGACCGATGGACAGCGCGGCGTGTGGAAAGCGCCAGCAGGAACAAGTGCCGCGCTGGGCGGGAGTGTCGGATTAGCGGTCAATCTCACTGATGCGCAACAGGGCAATCTGAACCCGTTGAACGTCAACGTCATTCGCCAGTTTGCGGGATCAGGCATTGTGTTATGGGGCGCACGCACCGTGACCTCGGACCCGGCCTGGAACTACGTTCCCGTGCGGCGCATGGCGATCTTTTTACGGGTCAGCATTTATCGCGGCATCCAGTGGGCGGTGTTTGAGCCCAACGATGAAGACCTGTGGTCGTCGCTCCGTCTGAGTATCGGCTCATTCATGATGATCTTATTCCGCCAAGGCGCGTTTCAAGGAGCGACACCGACGCAAGCTTTTTTTGTCAAGTGCGACAATGAAACCACCACGCAAGACGATATCAATGCAGGCATCGTCAACGTGTTGGTGGGCTTTGCGCCACTCAAGCCGGCGGAATTCGTGATCGTGAAAATTAGCCAGAAGGTCGGACAGACGGCCTGAGCGTAGATCGGTGACACAGAGGAGGACGTTGCATGGCGCGCTTTACCGTGAACTCTTATCGTTTTGATCCTTATCGCAACTTCAAGTTCAAAATCAAATGGGACAATCAGTACGTGGCGGGTCTGCACAAGTGTAGCGCCCTGCAAAAGACCACCGAGATGCTGGAGTGGCGCGAAGCAGGGGATCCCAGCACCAGCCGGAAGCTGCCGGGCAAGACCACGTACGCGGCGATTACTCTCGAAGCCGGGGTCACGCACGATACGGCCTTTGAAGCCTGGGCTAATCTAGTGAACAATTTTCAAGGGGACGCGGCGATGTCGCTGCGCAACTTCCGCAAAGACATCACCATCGACGTGTTTAACCTCGCTGGACAGAAAGTGTTGTCTTATAACGTCTATCGCTGCTGGGTGGCGGAATATCAAGCGCTGCCAGAACTCGATGCGGCTGGGAATATGGTGATGATTCAAACCATTAAGCTCGAAAACGAGGGCTGGGAGCGTGACACCGCGGTGGTCGAACCGACGGAGAGATAAACAAGAACAACGGGTGCATGAGGTGGAAACTCAGGCCACTTTTCTCTTGCCAGGCGGCTACAGAGCCCCCGATGGTGAACTCCACCGTGAAGTCGAACTCGCGCCGTTGAGTGGGCGTGAGGAGGAACGCCTTGCTCACTGCGAACCATCGACTGGCGGTGCAACCTTGACGATGCTCCTCACCAGCTGTGTGCGCCGTCTCGGAGCCGTCAGTCCAGTTTCGAGTGATATTGTCCGTCGCCTGTTGATTGCCGATCGTCACTACCTCTTGCTCAAGCTCCGCGAAGCAACTTTTGGAGATCGCGTGCAAGCGACCGTCCAGTGCCCGTGGGAAGAGTGTCGAAAGAAAGTGGACATCGACTTTTCTCTGCATGACATTCCCGTGCGCGCGTCCGAAGACAAAGGGCCGCTGTATACGAGAGAACTCTCGCCAGCAGCGGCATTCAGTGGCGAACGGGGAGAACAGTACCGAGAGGTCACGTTCCGGCTTCCCACTAGTGAGGATCAAGAGGTGATCTCACATGTTGTTGAGGACAATGAAGCACAGGCTCTGGCTCTGCTGTTGGCGCGGTGCATTCGCCGTCTTGGTCCCCTGCACGACCCCGGGCCTGAAGTCATCCATCGCTTGTCTCCACTCGCCCGTATGGAAATCGAACGACACCTGGAAGAGGCCGCCCCGCAAGTCGATTTGACCCTAGCGGCGTACTGTCCAGAGTGTGAGCGTGAGTTTGCCGTGCCTTTTGATCTGCGAGAGTTCTTTTTGGCCGAGTGTAAAACCAGTTGTGACCTCCTTTATCGTGAGGTGCATTACCTCGCGTATCACTACCATTGGAGTGAGCAAGAAATTATGACGCTGCCACGGGAAAAGCGGCGGAAATATATCGCCGTGCTCGCGGAAGAGCTGCGGAGAGTGAGCCATGCCGTCTGAGCATCCTCCTTCGAACAATACCAGCGCCACTGGTACCAGACCTACTGAAACGGCCCAACCGCCAGCCACCAAAGGCGGGGTGAGGGCACTGCTGGGGCTGCCGTTGCGTGACAGCGGCGTGCCTTCCACGGTTGCCTTAACCACGCCCTCAGCCGGACATCGCTATAGGCAGTCGCTGTTGCCAACACCCGAAGAGGATGAGTGGTCCGGTGACACAGCAGACAACGAAGGATTTATTGAGGAGGTGAGTAGGGGAGTTGCCAACGTTTCTGGACGACCACCGCACGGTATTGACGCATACGAGGGTGAGGCACCGGGGAGCATCTCTCGTCCCCGGCTACGCGACGGCGCTCCGACGCTCTTGTCAAGGCAAGAAAATACCGCGAGTGCCGCCACGACAGCCACTGCCCCATCGGCAGCGCAACGTGAGCAGACGAGCTTCGTTATCCCGGGAATTTCGACGGAAAGAACTGAGTTTGCGGCGTTATCCCACACATCAGACACGGCGAAGGTTACGCAACAGGAAGAATCGCAGGAGCCCAGTGCGGACAAGATGGCGCCTCGGCACGCCCTAGCATCGCTTCCGCACGCGCGCGAGACGGCAATATTTGACAGCGAGTTTCTCTCCAAACTCGAAAAGTTCGAACATCTTGTTACTGAGGGCGCGAAGGCGCGGCACGGTCCGGAAGCACGGCGTCTATCAGTGACAGCGCGCTCGCCCAGCCTTGTTGAGCGGATGGGGGGCCCGAACGGAGCGCGAGACGAGACCGATGTGGCTCGGCGACTCACGCAACTCCAGCGTACGGTCGGTGAATTAGCCGCGACCATAGCGGCTCAGGCGGCGCACCTGCGAGACGAGAGCCACGCCCAAGGGCGCCAGCGGAAAACGCCGCCGCAACGCATGGTCGTCGTCCAGCGTACGGACGCATCGTCCACGACACGGGCATTTTGGGAACGCAGCCGCCTCAGTCGAGCGCATCTTAGGACCGGGCGATGAAGGACACGACACGATGAGCGCCTCAACGGCCATAGGCATGGTGAGTGAATCCTTACGCACCCTCTTGGTGGAAGAAATGACCCTCACCCCGGCGGTGGATGTCACGATTCTCGCGCCGGATGAAACTGGCGGTGATCGACGGATCAACCTCTTTTTATACCGCGTCCACGAAAATGTGACTCTCAAGAATGCCGAGTGGCGGGTGAAACGCGGGGCGCCGACGCAACTGACACCGCCACCGTTGGCGTTGAATCTGTATTATTTGTTGACCTCGTATGCCCCAAATGACCCGCTCACTGGCAATGCCACCGCCCACGCGATTTTAGGCGAAGCCATGCGGGTGTTTCATCAGCACGCGATCGTTCCGAACAACCGTCTTGTCAGTGGCCTGCGTGACGCACGCGAGCAAATCCAGATTATGTTGAGTGCGCTCGATCTGGAGGAACTCAGCCGCGTGTGGGGCACGTTTTCCCACCCATTTCGCCTGTCGGTCATGTATGAGGTGTCGGTGGTGGAGTTGGAATTACTGGGAGAACAGCCCATGGGCAAGCGAGTGCAACAGGTTGGCGTGCCGGACATCCAAGCCCCGTTCCAGCCGCCAATCGTGAACGACCTCACACCGCTGCGTGGCCCCGTGGGAACACCCATTACCATTCAGGGGCAACACCTCGCGGGGTGGCAAGCGTCGGTCACCATGATGAGGAAACGGGTAGTCGATGGCGTCAAGCTCACGACCGATGCGATAACCGGCACCATTCCAGGCGGATTACCTCCGGGCATCCATCAACTCCAGGTTGATGTCGCGCACCTTCATCGACGGGTGTTTTTCTTTGAGGTCACCCCATCATGACCCGGCGCCAGGCACAGCAAGCCCCACCCCTGTCGTATCAGGATAGTCTTGCGCATGTGACCGATGAATTGCGGAATCTCGATACGCTCATTCGGCGACGCGTTGCAACCCTCCGTCCGCAGCGTCTCGCCGCACAGGGCCTGATGGCATCCAAGGGAGTCTATATCTCCCATGAAGAGGTGGATGCGCTCCTTGCCCACGAGGGCGCGGATGACACTCAGCCGCAGCCCTTGGCTTCTGATCACTTTGATAGCCACATTGCCGCCAAAGTCACAGCGAGCAGCAACCAAGGCATTTTTCTGTCGCTGCCCTACGTCACGCAGCTCTTTTCCTTGTCCCCACTTGAAGTGCAAACCCTCATCGTATGTGTCGCTCCGGAACTGCGACGCAAGTACGATACGCTCTATGCCTATCTGCAAGATGACATTACGCGCAAAAGACCCAGTGTCGATCTCGTCTTGGACATCCTCTGTCCCTCGGAAACTGACCGGTGGCGTGCGCGCACCTCGGTGTTCTCCGACCAGGCACCGCTATTTCGTCACCATCTTCTGCACAAGGTGGAAGACCCCCGCAGTCCAGCGGGTACCAGCGGTCTGGCGCAATTCTTACAGCTCGACCAGCGCATGCTCCACTATCTCCTGGAGAACACTGTGCTCGACGATCGTCTCACCAACTATGTCACGATGTTGCAGCCTTCCGTGTCCCCGGAACAGGTCCTGGTTGATCCCACGCTCACAACCCGTTTAGTGCACTTGTGCCAACGGCGGCTGTCTGATGGACCCTCTGGACGACACCCATTTGTCTTCTCCTTCCAGGGGCCCCGTGGCATTGGCAAACGCGACCTTGCCTTGGGTTTGTGCGCACAGTGGCGTCGCCCCCTCTTGTCCGTCGATATGAAACTTCTCCTCGCCTACGAACCGGACGTGGCGACAGCGTTACGATTGGTATTCCGTGAAGGACTCTTGTGGGACGCCGCCGTCTATCTCGACCTTGGTGATGTGGCGCTGCAAGAAGAGGTGAAGGTGAAAGCCTGGATGCGAACACTCGCGCGATTGGTGGACGAATATGGGCAACTCACCTTCCTGGCCGGAGAACTTCCATGGTCTCTACAAGGGGTCTTTGACCAGGACAGTTTCTGTGCCGTGGACCTGGCGATGCCCGATGTGGCTCTCCGACAAGCCGCGTGGGAACGTGCGCTCCAGCGGTTCCCCACCAAGGACGCACAGTCTTGGGCACCCGAACTGGCGAGTCAGTTTCGCCTAACCCCAGGGCAGATTCACGATGCCGCCGCCTGGGTCGTGCAACAGAAAGCTATGGTGCGCGACGAAGCCGCGGTGACACGGGCCGAGCTGTATGCCGCCTGCCGTCATCAGTCCCATCACAAATTAACGGAGCTGGCCGTCAAGATTGAGCCGCATTACCACTGGGACGACCTGGTGCTGCCACGGGACAAGCGAGAGCAGCTCAAAGAGCTCTGCGGCCAGGTCGCGCACCGCCATCGTGTCTTTAGTGACTGGGGGTTCGCGCGCAAGCTCGCGCATGGTCGCGGGATCAGTGCCCTCTTTGTCGGACCATCCGGCACCGGCAAAACCATGGCCGCCGAAGTCATCGCGCATGAGTTACAGCTCGATCTCTACAAAATCGACCTGTCGAGCGTCGTCAACAAATACATTGGCGAGACCGAGAAGAACCTGGCCAAAATCTTCCACGAAGCCGAAGCCAGCAACGCCATTCTCTTCTTCGACGAAGCGGACGCGCTGTTCGGCAAGCGCACCAAAATCGCTGACGCCCACGATCGCTATGCCAACATTGAGACGAGTTATCTGTTGCAACGCGTGGAGGCGTATGACGGCATCGTGATTCTCGCCACCAATTTGCGCGAGAACATGGATGAGGCGTTTACCCGACGGATCAAATTTATCGTCGACTTCCCGTTTCCCGATGCCACCAGCCGCAAAGCGATCTGGCAAACGCACTTCCCAGCGGAGACGCCGGTGAGCGAGGACCTGGACTACGAGTGGCTCGCGCAGCAGTGGCAGATCACCGGCGGCAACATCAAGAACATTGTCCTCGCCGCCGCGTTTGGCGCGGCGGCGAACGGGGGAGCGATCAACCTGACGCACGTGCTGCACGGCGCGCGGCGCGAGTTCGAGAAGATCGGTAAACTGTGGGACGACAAGGGCTGCGCCCAACCGTAGCGCTAGAGTGCTCTATGGCCACGACACAAGCTGCAACCGAACACGACCACCACAAGGGCCCAACCGCAACCCAGCAGACGTCTCGAGAGCAGACGTATGGGCAAAGACAGCTTGAGCAGGGTCCCGAGTCGAGTCCGCCGCTGCATCGATACTTTGGCAACAGTTACGTGCAAGCCATGACCGCCACGGACGACTCGGGCGGCTTGCCAGCCCCTTTGGCACCGATGCGCCCCAGCCAGAGTGGGATAGTGCAGCGTAATAAGTGCGCATGCGGGAATCCTGCTACAAGTGGGCGATGCAGCCAGTGCGGCAAGAAGCAGCGCTTGGGCCTACAAACCAAACTTACAGTAAACGAACCGGGAGATATCTACGAACAGGAAGCGGATCGGGTGGCGGACCAGGTGCTGGCAGCACCGGTGCATACCACTATTAGCGAGGCCCCCCCGCATATCCAGAGCTTCTCAGGGCAATCGAATGTGCACGTGGATGTGGCGCCCGCCAGCGTTGATCATGCGCTTGCCAGCCCCGGCAGGCCGTTGGACACGGCACTCAGGCTGGATATGGAGCAACGGTTTGGCCACAACTTCTCCCGGGTTCGCGTGCACACCGATGCGACCGCCGCGCAATCAGCGCAAGACGTAAACGCGCAGGCCTACACAGTAGGAAACAGCGTCGTGTTCGATGCGAGCCGGTTTGCACCCGGGACTTCGGATGGCCGTCGCCTTTTGGCGCATGAGTTGACGCACGTCGTACAGCAAGCCGGCGGCGAGGGCAGCTCATCGGGATCGGTGCAGCGGCAGCCCGCGCGGCCACTCCCAGTCAGTACGGATAACCAGTTTGAGCTGCTGAACGAAATCCAGCGTGAATTCAGTCGGTCACACCCGCGCGAGACGAAGCTCACCGACGCTTTTAACGTACTCGATCCGAGTTATGCCGCGCTGGTGAATCGGGCCATTGTCTCCGGCCCACTCGGCGCAGCGTTCCAGAAGCTTCCCACCGCGGTTCAAGGACGGTTGAAGACACTGCTGGCGCAAAGAAGGGCTGCGGTACCGGTGCTCCCGCCAGGCGTCTACGGAAAGGGAGTTAAAAGGCTTAACGAGTGGGATTACTTCATCGTCCGGCATGGTGTCACGATCGACGAGATTGCGAATTACCTGTCCGATGATCCGAAATTGCCATCGGTGCTAGAATCTCGCAACAGCATGGCGCATGACCAGGTGCTCGCTGCGGGCACCCTTGTCTATTTTCCCCGTGATTCTTTCAAACGGATGGGCGCCAGACAACAGCTCAGCCAGGATTTGCGCAGCGGCAGCTTCATCTATCCGTGGGGAGCCTTCAAGGTGAGCCACACGGAACCGCGAACCTACCATCGTGGCGATGTACTTCTCACTCGGTCCGAGTTCGAGTCGATTCGGGAGAACGAGATCCAACAGAAGCACGGAGCGGAAGCCGTCAAACAGATCGCTGCGACTGACGAAGCCAACAAAGCGAAGCAGCTCAAGGGCGATGTCAAACGTGCCCAGCAAGTCCCGAACGCGCCCCTGAGCCTCTTGTTTCCAACGTCGAGACTTTATTTCAAGGATCAGTCCTCTCTGATCAGTAACCCGTTGCTGCGCTTCCAGTATCAGACGAACTTGCGCGGTTTCGACGCGGGCACCAATCTGTACCGCGAAGCCGGGGCAGTCGCCGTAGCCGTCAACCTTGCCCCGCTTGCCATTCTCGAGGGCTCTGCGCTCGCCGGCTTCTCGATTCCCGCCCTTCCGACCACGATACAAGGCGTGAGCACGACTGTCTGGGCCAAGACCTTGGCGGCCGCCGGGCTTAGCTCGTCATACCTCCGGCATGTCGTGACGCGTTCCGAAGAGGCAGCAGCCACTGAAGGTGGCTCGAACCCGATCTCAATAGTCAGTGCCGCAATACTGGACACAAGCGGTGCCGGCGAAGTGATCGAGGCCGCCGAAAATGAGTCGCTTCTTACGGGCAAGCCCCTCCATCGCAGCAAAGGCGAGCGCGCGGCAGGGGCAATCAAAGGCACCCTGGAGTTCGCTCTCAACTTCTTCGGTGCCAAGTCTTTTTTCGACGATTCCGTTCCCCAAGTCAAAGCCCCTCGACGAGCTGCAACCGAGCCGCCGTCAGAGCCGCCGCCCTCACTGGCACCCTCACCGTCACCCGCACCAGTGCCACAAGTCGTGAGCCCTGCGCCGACCGCGCCAGTTGCCCCACCTGCAGCAGTTAGGCCCACGCCACTCGCTGTATCTGTCCGCCCACCCACAGCGTCACCCGTCGCGCCTGTCCCAGTGAAACCGACCTCACCTGTTGCGCCGGTCCGGCCCGTCACGCTAACGGGATTCCGTCGTTGGCTTTTCGGAACGAAATTGAGTCTTACGATGAAAGGTGTCGATCTTTCCGACGTGCATCCAGGAATTGGCGCTGGTGGCACGATAGGCACCACCCGCCCGGCACCTGCGGTAATCGCTAAGACCACGCCGTCCCCTGCAGCTCCCACGCCAGATCTGCTTCCGAAAACGCCGGTCTCACCCCCGGTCGTTAGCCCACCTAAAATCGTCACACCCTTGGCGCCGAGTCGCCCCACCGCTCAACCTGCTCCTGCACCTCTCGTTGCACCTGCGCCACCCGCGCGTACCGTCGCGCCTGCGCCAGCACAAAATCCGGTAGGGAAAACACCTCAGTCGCCACCGCCCGTGCAGGTCTCACTTCCTAGGCTCCCTACGCCGCAGCCAGCGAACGAAAACGTTCCCATCCTCACTGACATCGAGAAAGCACGCCAGAAACGGACGCAACCGCAGCAACAAGTGATGGAGACACCGCTCGCCGCCACGGGGACTGGTGACGTTGCTCCCGCAAAAATCGTCGAAAGCGGTGGCCAGCAACAGGACGCCTCCAGAGTGCACATCATCGCAAGTGGAGAGCGCGAAACCCCGGGACGGGGGACGCCGGTTCCTGGCTCGGTTCGCACTTCCGAGACCGCTGCACCGTCACAAGCCCAGGCACCGAGCGCCACTCCGTCGCAACGAGGATTCGACGATAACGAGCCAACCAACGTTGATCGTTTGCCATACGGAACGACCCAAGGACCACAAGCGTCACTCGCAAGCCTCCTTCAGTTCCTCAGCGACGTGTGGGTGCGGCGGCAAGAGATTCTTGCCCAGGGCGATGCAGGCGCAGTGTACGATCTCTATCGTTACAAACCGGATGCAACATCACGAACAGCGTTGTCAGAGGAACAGCGCGTACGCTACCTGAGATCCCAAGAAGCGCTCGTTCAAGAGCTGGGACTCCCAAGGTTAACGGACGAGAACGGTGGTGAGCTTTGGCGGCAGGCCGTGGAAAGAGGAGAGCCGCGGGTAAGGTATGCTCACCAACAAGGCGACCCGGAAACTGGATTCCTTCAATTTCGCAATCAAAGGCGCGTACTGAGACAGAATAGACGAGAGATCGTCGAACGGATTTATCTCAGTGTGCGGGCTGAGAACGCGCCCGAGGTGATGCGCTTTGTAACGAGGGAGCTTGTCTTCAACGCACAAACAACGGGGATTGGCGGGGCCAAGCTTGCCGGTCCTCGAGAGGTCAGCCAACGCAGGGACGCTATTGTGATTTATAGCGAGGATTTGGCTTCTACAGAGCGTGCGCTGGAACGTATCCTGGAGTACCAACGTACGCACCCCACTCATTTTGAGGACTCCCCGGTACCAATGACACAACCGATTTCGAGGGGGATAAGTGTCGGCTCCGATCCTGTGAGCAGCTCCGAGGAAGTGAGTTTTGGTAGTGTGCGTGCGGAGGCAATCTATGAGGCATTGGCCCAAGCGACGAGCTGGGAAGATTTTTTCCACCGCGTGGAGCAGAACTTTCGCACTCGTCGTATTGATCCGGCGCAGCCCCATCGTAATCTACCACCACCTACACCACCGCCACGTACGCCATCGCGCCGGTAAGCAATCATGACGTTCTTCAAGAGACAAGAAGTGACTCTTTCCTTCACGCTCCGTCTCATGTCGGAAACCCTAGACTAAGAGAGCAATTGAGGAGTACCCCATGCCAGGCGGTCTTCGTAACCAACCAAAAATCCTGCGCGGCGCGTTTGTCGAATATGGACTGAGCGTTCCGCCACTGATTGTGGCGTTTCAGTTCAATCCGCTGCAACTGTCGCGCAGTCGCAGACAGCAGTTCTCGCTGACGCCCTCCGCCCAAGGGGAAGACGACGGGCGAGGTCTGACGCTGAGGGACTTTCATCAGAGCTTCACGGATCTCAGGAAACTGCGGGACGCCCAGTCCGTCACTATCGAACCGGAGTCCTTGAGTTTTGAAATTCGGCTGGATGCGACTGACAAGCTGAACGACGGAGACCGGATCACCGAACGGCTTGGTATTGCCCCGCAGTTGTCCACTCTTGAACTGATGGTCCACCCCAAAAGCGAAAGTATCCTTGGCTTGCTCGCGGATCAGCTCTCACCTGGTGGTTTCAGCTTCACCTGCACCGACAAACCACCAATGATCCTGTTCATCTGGGGACGTAAGCGCGTCCTGCCCGTCAATATCAACAGCATGACGATCACCGAAACGGAGTTCAACACCACGCTTGATCCGATCCGCGCGACCGTCGCGGTTGACCTGACCGTCATTGAGGGTCCCAATGCCGCGTATATGTACTCCAAGGGGCTCAAAGAAAATATGTCGGCGTTGCACCTGGCCAACCGAGTCGCGGACGTGGTCATCCCAAGTTAAGGCGGAGGAACTATATGTTTTCGCGCATCTCTCGCTACCACAAGCTGCCAGACGTTGTCACCACCGATAGCAGTGGTCGGACCTTAGCGTCCAAAACCTTACGGCGTTTGCCCCAGGTGTCGGGGACGTTCGCGCATACCGTGGAGGATGGGGATCGTCTGGACCACCTGGCCTACAAGTATTACCAGCAGTCGAGGAATTGGTGGCGGATGAACGATGCCAACCCGGAGTTCCTCTCCCCCCAGGCGTTGCTGGGCAAGGAACCGATAGTAACCGATCGGTTCGCCGTCACGTTCGCGGGGGCCCAGCCGCCGTGGATTACTGTGGTGCGCAATCTCACTCAACAGGTTGGCGTGGAAGCCGTCCTCGTAGTGGAAGACCTCCACCTCACGACGCAGCAGGTCAGCGTGGCTGGGCAGACGGTGATCGTGAACGTGGAGCAGTTCGAGCGTGCCATCCTCGTCACGTACAACCAGTTGAATATCCTCGCGAGCGCCTTAGCGAGTGTGATGACCGCCTCGGGGTTCGTCGTGCGGCCACCGGAACGGACCGGCCGCGTAGGCGCCGAGATCATCATTCCGCGCAACGTCACGGGGTAACCGACGATGGAGTGCGAACGCTTTACGTTGAAAACTGAAGAGGGCGAGCTGACCGTCCCTAAGACCGATCTCCTCAGTCTGGAAGTCGAGTTGGACACGGAGCTGGCGAGTATGTTCAGACTGCGTCTGGCGATCCGGCAACAGCGCGATGGGACCTGGACCTATCTTGACGAAGCGCGATTCCGGATCTGGAAGCCGCTGAGTATCACTGGGGGGTTCGATACGGGCACCGAGGAACTCATCTCCGGCTACATTACGCACATGAAGCCTGATTTTCCGCCCCATCCTGGTCAGTGCAGTCTGGAAATCTGGGGGCTGGATGGCAGTGTGCTGATGGACCGGGAGGAAAAATTGCGTGCCTGGCCGGACGATAAAGATAGCGCGGTGGCCACGAAGATATTCAGTGAATATGGTTTTTCGTCCGTGACCGACGATACGGAAATCACGCACGATCAAGCCATCTCCACCATCATGCAGCGTGAAACCGATATGCAGTTTCTCAAACGCCTGGCGCTCAGAAATGGCTTTGAGTGCTACGTCGAAGGCACGATGGGGTTCTTCCGCTTGCCACGGCTGAGCGGCACCCCTCAACCGGGCTTGGCCGTGCATTTTGGCACGGCCACCAATGTGACCCGCTTCTCTCTTGAAGTGAATGCGCTGACCCCGACGAAAGTGGCCATGTTTCAAGTGGACCGGACGAGCAAAGAGGTTCTCGAGACTAGGGTCGAGGCTGGCCAACAAACAGCGCTTGGGGCAAGCAGCGCGGCAGACCTGCTGACGAAGGGGGTGAGTCTTGGTCAGGTCTACGTCAGCATGAATACCGTCTCCAACCCCGCCGAGATGAGGATCCTCTGCCAAGAGCTGTTTCATCAGGCGGAGTGGTTTGTGACGGCGGAAGGGGAGGTTGATGGGAAGCGCTACGACCACGTGCTCAAACCCAGGGAAACCGTCACCATCAAAGGCGTGGGGGCGACGTACAGCGGGGTCTATTACGTCACGCATGTCACTCACACCTTTACCCCCAAGGGGTATACGCAAGTCTTTCGCGTCAAACGCAATGCGCTTCTGCCGACCGGCGCGGAGGACTTTGCTGGGACTGTTAGCAAACCAAACCCATTCTTGTAGGAGCGGCAGGATGGAAATAGAGAAGGTTGTTGCTGACCTGATACAAAAAGTCGAACGTCGCTTTTACGGCAAATATCGCGGCTTTGTCGTGAACAATGACGATCCCAAACATCTCGGTCGGGTGAGGCTTCAGGTGCCGAGTGTGTTGGGTCCCGAGGTGGTGACCGGCTGGGCGCTGCCATGTGTCCCGTATGGGGGTCAGAAGAACCAGGGGTTGCTGTTTGTACCGGACCTCGGGGCCGGGGTCTGGGTCGAGTTTGAAGAAGGGGACTTAGAATTCCCCATCTGGGTGGGCACCTTCTGGAGCGAGCTAGGCGGCGAGAGCGAGATCCCGCCCCTCAATAATGCTGACGGTAAGGAACACAAGAATGAGCAACGACAACCGACTCGGAAGATCATCACAACGAAAAAAGGGCATACCATCCAATTTGAAGATGCGGACGGCGAGGAAATGGTCACCCTCGTTGAGGCCACGCATAAACACATAGTGACGTTGAACAAGGAAGGTATTCAGATTACCGATGGTGTGAACGGCAACACAATTATCATGGGCGCGCACGGCATTCAGATTGGGGGCAGCGCGGCGACCGAGCCGTTCGTGCTGGGCCATCAATTCGCGGCGAATGTAGAGAGTTTCCTGACAGCCTTGAAAGCCCATACCCATACAGCACCGCCAGGAGGGGGAGCTACAAGCTCGCCGTTGCCTGCACCTCCCCTGACATTGCAAGTGCCGCTGTCAGCCAAACATACAGTGGAATAGGAGGCCAGCGCCGATGAATTTTGGATTTCCGTTTACCGTTGACGCTACTGGCCGTATCAGCGCCAGCGGTGGGGACGACGCGATTCGCGGCAAGATGCTTCAGGTGCTGTTTACCGCGCCTGGTGAGCGGGTCAATCTCCCCGAGTTTGGCTGCGGCCTCTTCAACCTCGTCTTTGAACCGAATGACGCCATTGTAGCGGCCACGATGGAATTCACCGTGGGCCAGGCCCTGAGTCAATGGCTCGGCAACGAGATCATCGTCGATGGCGTCAATGTCGAGGCGGTGGAGGAAACAGTGACGATTGAAGTCGCCTACACGAAGCAACGGGATCTCTCGAAACAAGCAGTGCGGATTCACTTCCGCTAGTAATTGAGGAGGCAGTGCGATGGCGGAATTAACACAAGCGAACGGACGGACGGTCATCGACTATATGGCCCGTGACGCGGAGAGTTTCCTGCGCTCCATGCGGGCACTGATCCCACAGAAGTTGCCGGAGTGGACCGATTTCGAGTCGGAAGCCGACTTCGGCAATGTCTTGTTGGAACTCTTTGCCCACATGGGCGACATGCTCAGCTACTATCAGGATCGTGTCGCCAATGAGAGTTTTCTGGGCACGGCGCAAGAGCGTCGCAGTGTCATCCAGCATTTACGTTTGATCGGCTACACGTTGTCCACCGCCGCGCCCGCGTCGGCGACGCTGCGGTTGAGCGTCCCGGCTACGACGACGGATGTCATTACCATCCGTCGCGGCGATGCCTTCGCGAGTAAAGGGCAGAAAGAGCAACCGAGTGTCCGGTTTGAGTATGTGCGCGAACAACCCCTGACTATCAACTGCGCCACGCTTCCCGTTGATCCGGTGACAAACAGAAAGTTCCACACCGGTATTCCCATCGAGGAAGGGCGGCTCATCAAAGAGGAAATTCTGGGGACCTCACCGGGGACGGCAAACCAACGGTACACGCTGACACACGCGAAGCTGATCCTCCGTTCTCGTGGCCAGGGGCAAACGGTGAACCGTGACATCATCCTGCTCACCGAACTGGGACCGTTGCGGGAAGAGTGGACACTCCGAGAGAGCTTGGCGTTCAGCCGCGAAGGACAGAAGGACTTTGCGATTGCGGTTGATGAAGATGATCGGGCCACTGTCATATTCGGGGACGGTGTGCTGGGTGCGATTCCCGCTTCTGGCGCGGTCATTAAGGTGTCCTATCGCGTTGGCGGTGGTGCCCAGGGCAATGTCGGGTCCGACACGATTCGGACGATCATTGATGCCCCACAACTGGCGCTCCTGGGCGCCCAAGTGACTAATCCTGGGGCCGCGACCGGCGGCGCGGAACGGGAAAGCATTGAGCATGCGGTGTCACACGCGCCTCAGGTCTTTCGCTCGCTCAAGCGCGCGGTGACGGCTCAGGATTATGAGGCCCTTGCCCTCGACTTCAAAGGGGTGGGCAAGGTGTTGGCCGAAGGAACAAGCTGGAATGTCGTGACGCTGTTTGTGGCGCCTGCTGGTGGGGGACACGTCAGTGATGTGCTGGAAGCAAACCTCTTGGCCTATTTCGAAGACAAACGTCCCGTTGCCACGATCATCGAAATCGAAGACGTCGATTACGTGCCGATCTACGTGACCGCGGAAGTCGGGGTAAAAAGCTATTACAGCAATGAAGAGGTTCAGGAACACGTGCAACAAGCAGTCACGAAGTTGCTGGCGTTCGAGAATGTCAGTTTTCAGCAGACCGTGTATCTCAGCAAATTTTATGAAGCCATCGAGACCATTGAGGGCGTCGCGTTTGTCAATATCAGTGAGTTCCGACGTGGAGAGCAACTCGCCGGTGTGGTCGAGCCCTCGGGGAAAATCGAGTTGCGCGCGCATGAAATTCCGGCCGTCCCGAGCGACGACCCCGCGTATGCCGGGGGGCTGCGTGTGGTGCTTGAGGAGGGTCGCTAACCATGCGTCTCTTGAATCTCGTTGCGCTCCCTCATCCGTCTGGGAATCGGATTGATCTGAGCTGGCACAACCCCGCTCCGACGCAGGTCCCAGGTGCGCGCGTCGTACGTCGCGCGCATACTCATCCGCTCTCGCCCACACCTCCGTCGTCACAACACGGGGTGGTCGTCGCGGACACCAATCCGACTTCTCCCACCCAAAGCCGCATACAAGTGCGCGCCGATGGCAGCTACACCGCAACTGATACTGGCCTCAAGGGAGAGACGGTGTACTACTACTCCCTCTTTCCCTACGCTGGAAATCCGCCGACCTATCACATCGACCGTCACAACCGCGTGGCGGCGATGGCCACGGCGCCCTACAATATCGCCGGTCAGATGGCTGATCTCTTGCCGACGCTGTACCACCGCTACGATACCTTGTTGACTAGTGCGGCCAATGTCGCGCCCGCGGATCGACAGAAAGGACAACTGCGTCGTTTTCTCGACCTGCCAGGAAGCCAACTCGATCTGCTCTATAGTTTTGCCAGGGCGATGCGCGACCTCCATGATGTCGAAAAAGTGGACAGCCGCTTGCTCGCGCTCCTGGCGCAGTGGATCGGGTGGCGCATTGATCAGCGATTGGAAACCGACACGCAACGGAACGATGTCCGCGACGCTCCGCATCTATACCAATCGATTGGCTTGATTCCTACAGTCGAGGCCACGGTTAAACGCCTCGTCGGGTGGGAGAGCCGTACCAAAGAATTCATGCACAACGTGTTTCGTTCGAACCAACCAGAACGCTTGAACCTTTGGGTCCGTGAACAAGATACGGCTGGGGCATGGTCAACGCCGACCGCGCCACTCTCGCTTGATTTCGCCTATGAGGGCAGGCCCACCGCCGTCCGTGATCAAAGCGGGATACTCTGGCTCTTCTATCACACCCTGAGAAAGGGACACTGGGATATCTGGTACAAAACTTTTCGCGAGGGGCAGGGCTGGACACCCAGCGAGCCTCTCACGGATCGAGCATTTATAGACAAATATCCGACCGCCGTTCCGCAAGGGACGACGTTACGGGTGTTCTGGAGCACGTATAATGAAGCAGACCAGTTCTGGCGGATCAATTTCCGTACCCACACCAACGGCCAATGGTCGTCCGTGCTGCCATTGAGCGCGCTGGCCCCCTTCGCCACGCCCAACGTACAACGACGACAACCCTGGGCTGTGGTGGACAATGCCGGGATGCTGTGGCTGTTCTGGCTCGAACTCGTCGGCGCTCAATGGCAGTTGCGGTACAATCGCTATGATGGCACGAATTGGGCTTCAACCATCCCCGCGACGTTTCCTCTCAATGCAGGCGCCGACCCGCGTGTGGAAGGCCCACCGTTTGTTATGTTCCACCCCACCGATACCGCGCAACCTCTCTGGATATTTTGGGCGCGGAGCGAACCAGTCGGCACGGCGGGTCAACGGCCGTGGCGTATTGTGTATCGTGTCAAGGCAAGCCTCACCCCAAATCTCGCGGACTGGAGTGCGATCCGCGCCCTGCCACCCGGAGCCCCAGACACTCAAGACCGGGAACCGGCGGTGCTGGTCAAGGCCAATGGCGATATCGAACTCTTCTGGAGTTCTAATCGGAACGGCAGTTGGTCGATCTGGCGCGCAACGCTCAATCGCGCAACCCACGCCTGGGGGCCAGCGGAAATGCTGATCACGAGCCCCTACACTCAGAGTGATCCCCTCCCGATTTCTCTCACCACTGGGACGATGCTGGTCTATCACGCCAACGAAAGCGTGAAATATACCAGCTCCGTCTATGGCGCGACCGAAACGGTGGATCGTCGCTATGCCGGTTCCACCACGATTGATATCAGGCATACCGCGAAGCGTGCGCTGTGGGGAACTTTCGGAGACTTTCAAACCTTCACGTCTGATACCGGTCACCATGGGGAACGGACCAACACGAATCAGTACGCACGTGAGACGGTCGGACTCTATTTGACACCCGATACCACTGACCAAACCGTGATCCAGCGTAACCAGAATTTGTTGCGTCATGCGTTGCGCGAGTTCTTGCCAGCGCAGGTGCGCGCGGTGTTGAGGACCGAATGAACGTGCGGAACACCTGATGTCGGGTAACGAAATGGAGGAGGAGATGGGTAACTTTTCGCGAAATACCTTCGATCCAGGAAAAGATTATGTAGCGGTGCGTCTCCAGCAGGGCGTGCCGGTACTTGATGCAGACTGGAATGAACTCAACGACGTTACTCGGCAGGAACTCTACGACGCGTTCAGCTTGACCTTTACTGACGGCGTTCCGCCGCACGGTCTTGATTTCGAAGTGCAAGGCCGTTCAGAACCGAATGACCTCAACATTCTGGCCGGAGCAGCGCTGGTCCGGGGACGCCCGGTTCGGGTACGACAAAACCTGCGATATTCTACCCAACCCTGGGTGAATCCGCAGCGCGCGGCACGAGACGGAGTGGCGGTCATCCCTCCCTTGACCACTCCCCCAGGTCCTCCGGAGGGCGCCCCACCCCGAATCGATCTCGTCTACTTGGATGTGTGGGACCGTGAAGTCGGGAGCGCCGAGGATGCGAACCTCATTAACCCTGCGATTGGGGTTGAGACTTCCGTGCGTCTCAAACGAGAAGCCGCTGTTCGGGTGGCGGAAGGAACGACGGACCTCCCGACCGCACCAGCGGGACATGTGTTCCTGCCACTCGCGCGGTTGCGGCGACCGCGCAACCAGGCACAGATCACGAACATCGAAGATCTGCGTCCGTTTTTTCACAGCTCACGGGGAACTCCTCGCGTGCTCTCTTTTTTTCCGGCCTTCCTGCCGATCACGAACTCCCCGTACGCGGCCTCAGGGGAGAACCT
>JABFSC010000561.1 GCA_013140885.1 Deltaproteobacteria bacterium
TCACCTCATCGGTCACGTTCCCCGAACTACAACAAAAATATCCCCGCGCCCACAAATGTCGGCCCCAGAAGGTTTTCCGCAGCTGGGGAAACTCCCCCAACAACTTGTAGGCCGTCTTCCCCTTCAGCCACTGCACCAGCCGACTGATCGTGACCTGCGGAGGAATCGACACCAACAGATGCACCTGATCCTTACTCACATGTCCTTTCATAATCGTCACGCTGTGCTGCCCACAAATGTCCCGGATCAAATCCCGCACGCGTAGCGCCACTTCTCCGGTCAAGGCCGGCCGCCGATACTTGGTAATCCAGACCAAATGGAGGTGAATCTCAAAAACCGTGTGCGCCCCGTGTCGATAGTCCTTCATGTCCCTATTTTACGATAACGGGGCGCACTTGCTAAAGCCGTCGCCTGAAAGGCGAGGGTTTTAACCCTCCCAGTGGGAGACAATAATTTTGTATGTTCACTTAGGGCCAGCCACAGGCAAGAATGATAGGGGCGAATAATTATTCGCTCCTACGCTGGAATTCGCTCTATTCATTATCGGCTTACGGTTCCAGGGGCTATTTGAGACTTGTTTTCGACCAGCCCCCTGGGTAAGGTGACGGACCGCAAAGCTGAAGGGAAAGGACATTATGAGCGACCGACCAGACTCGGTCTTGAAACGACGGCTGCTGGAAGCCAAGAGTTCCGTGAGCGCACTCCCACCACGGCAAGTGCGGTTTCCCGCTGAGCGCTCGATGGGCACGTTGTGGATTCGCAATAGCGAGTCCACGGCTGATAACTATGCCTTCTGGGAATCCTGGAGTGAGGCGCGAGGAGGCGTTGCTATTCCCGCAGGTCAAGATCTGCGTTTGGTCGTGAGTCCGCAGTCGGCCACGGACCTCTCACCACTGAGCACCTTCCGTCCCGATGACTTGCAATATCTGCAACTGTCTGGCACGCGCGTGTCCAATGCCGGGTTGGCGCATATTCGGCATCTCATTGGCCTGAAAGTGCTCTGGCTCTATGACACGCCCATCAGCGATGCCGGGCTTGTCCATCTGCGTGGGTTGACGGGGCTCCGGGTGCTGAATCTGCGTAGCACGCTCACGAGCACCGCCGCCGTCGATCTTCTCCAAGACGCACTTCCCCAGTGTGAATTCCGCCGTGTGTGGAAATAATGTGGGTCGAGATCGCGCTGGTCGCGGGCTGCATGCAGACCGCGCGCAATGCGTTTGCCCGGAGCCTCGCCGGGAAAGTCTCTCCTACTCTCAATAGTTGGTCCCGCTTCGCGTTCAATTTTCCGTTGTTAGCGCCACTGATTGCCTTCTTGGTGTGGTGGGACCGCTGGCCCCAGCTTTCGTGGACCTTCTTGGCCTACTGCGCCGCCACCGGCGTCACGCAGATTCTTGGCAATATCGCGCTGATCGAGGCGTTCAACCGCGCCAATTTCGCCCAGTCGATCATCCTGCATAAACTGGAAGTGGCCTTCACGGCGGTGATTGGCATGCTGCTGTTCTCCGAGAACCCCTCGCTACTCGGATGGGCAGGCATTGGCGTCTGTAGCGTTGGCACGCTGGTGATGAACTTGGGACGTGAGCGCGGGCCTGAAGGATGGCGACGGGCATTCCATTTCGACGTGGGGGCGCTGCTCGCCTTGGCGTGCGCCCTGTTCATCGTCTTCGCCAGTTTCATGCTCAAGGCGGCCAATATTGAGTTTGTCGCCTTAAACCCGTGGGTTGGCGCGGACCGGTTCGTCGCGGCGGCGCACACGTTGTTTCATACCGTTTGGATGGAAGTCATCCTCCTCACCGTGGCACTCCTGGTGAGACAACCACAAGAGTTTCGCCTCGTGCCAGTGCACTGGCGACGCATGGCGTTGATTGGCGCGACCGGGTTTGGCGGCAGCTTGTGTTGGTTCTGGTCATACTCGCTGACGCTGGTGGCCTACGCCAAAGCGGTCGGCCAAATTGAAGCCGTGCTCGCCATTATTCTCGCCCTCGTCGTATGGCGAGAGCGAGAAATTGTTCGCCAGTTACCCGGCGTGGCGTTAGTCATGGCGGGGATCGTGTTGGTGTTGGTGGGGTAAGGTTACATTTTGCAAATGATGGGTTTTTTACATTCTTTCCTCCGTTGTGGGGATTGTTCCTTAAGTTTTGTTCCACTGAACCGATGGAGGAACTTAGAGAGAAAGAACCCTTATGAGTGCGAAACGTGTACGCCCAAAGTGGTACTATCTGTACTACATACTCGCAGGTTTCGACCTACTCACGGTCTCTGTGAGTCTCTACCTGAACCATCAGCTCATGGACCTCTATACCGACACGGTCGCTATCAATCGGCAATGGGCCGAACGACTGGGGCGCTATGCCGACCTTACCCAGCAAGCCGGAGCGGTCAACGCACCAGGGAACGATGTTTTCGACTCTCACGATGTAAAAAGTGAGTCGACCCGACTCCAAGAAGCGAGGAAAGTTTTCGATACCCAACTCGCGACGATCCGCGATGACCTCACCCAGCGTGTAGGGGCGGAAGGAACCCTGCTCCTCAAAGACCTCGATGACGTTGTGACTGCACTGAATGAAATGAGCGCGGAAGCAGATTTGATCTTTACGTTTTTCACGAACAATGCCGCTGAAAAAGCTGGCTCGCGTATGGCCACCATGGACCGGAAGTATGCCCTGGTGAATGCTGCGTTTGCGCGCCTCAATGGACACGTGCGTGAGATTCAACACACGCATTTTGAGCAGCAAGTCAGCACCGCCGCTTCGTTACGCAAGGTCGAATATCTGATTGCCTTCTCAATTTTGGTTATGATTGGCGGAGTGACCTGGTATGGACATAAAATCTCCCAGGAAATGACGAAGGCCATGGAAGAGCGAGAAGGGCATGTCGAAGCGCTGCAGCAGGGAGAGGCACGTTTGCGACAACACATTGGGGAGAGCCAACGTCAACACACCCACGAGATTACAGGGGTGGTCGATACGTTAGCCATCGCAGTTGGCCAAATCACCACTTCCTTACAACAACTGCTTGCCAGTACCAGTGAAACCGCTGCCACGGTCACGCAGACGGCGACGACTGCTGAAGAAGTGAAACAAACTGCGACGATGGTGAGTCGCAAAGCCCAAGAGGTCTCAGAGAATGCGCAGACGGTCGTGCTCAGTGCACAGGTAGGAGAGCAGGGCGTTGAACGAGCGCGGAGCGGCCTGATGCATGCACGCTCCCAATTGGACTCTATTGCGCAGAGTGTCATCAAAGTCGGTGAGCAAAGTCAGGTGGTCGGCGACATCGTCACCACCATCAAAGACCTCGCGGAACAGTCAAACTTGCTTGCCGTGAATGCGGCCATCGAGGCGGCGAAAGCTGGAGAGCAAGGGAAGGGCTTTGGGGTAGTCGCAGCGGAGGTCCGCCGTCTTGCTGAACAGTCAAAACAGGCAACCGCGCAGGTCCGTGCGCTTTTACTTGATACCCAAAAGGCAGCGCAAACCGCAGTCTTGGTAACCGAGCAAGGGACCAAAGCCGTCGAAGTAGGGATTCAGCAATCGCTCGAAGCCGGGGAGTCGATCCAAGCCCTGTCGCAGGGGATGAAGCAGGCCGCACAGACAATGACATATATAGCCGCGTCGAGCGAACAGCAATTAGTCGGAATGGAGCAGGTCGCGGCCGCAATGGGAACGGTCAAAGGCGCGTCCATGCAAAATGTGAATGGTTTGCAACAAATCGAGAAAGCGGTCCAGAACCTCCAGACGATCGGTGGTTCGCTCAAACATCTCGTTGCCCAACTCCATCACAGCAACCTGAACGGCCTGGGGACCATGCTCCAGGCTGGTACCGTGTAAGACACCTCCCCTCAGCACCGTTCATGCTGCGCCAAGCTCAGCACGAACGGCAAAAATCCAACGAACGCATTGCCCGACCCGTTCGCCCTGAGCCTGTCGCAGGATTCAGGCGGACGGCGCCGGTGTCTTCCTCTTACACCGTCTGATTGCGTGCGGTTGCAAAAAGCCACTGCACCTTGCAAGAACCTCCCTCTCATGCCTATGTTTGTGCCACTCTACCGTAGGAGAGGTATTATGAATGAGGAGCAAACGTACGATCGTCTCACGCAGGATGTTGGTAACATCCTCGCGCTTGAACATGTCAATGTGACGGTCCCCGACCAAGCCGTGGCGACCACCTTCTATGTGTCAGGACTCGGGTTTACCCGTGATCCGTACATGATGGTCGGCCAAGAGAACATGTGGGTCAACATTGGACAGCAACAGTTCCACTTACCCACCCGCGCCCCCCAAGTCGTGCGGGGACATGTCGGGCTCGTGATCCCCGATCGCGAGGCCCTCCGCACTCGGCTCAAACGGGTGGAAGCCCGGTTAGCGGGAACGGCATTCGCCTGGTCGGCGGAGAAGGGCTATATCGCGGTGACGTGTCCCTGGGGCAATCAGTTCCGTTGCTATGCGCCGGGGCCGCAGTTCGGCGAAATGACGATTGGCATTCCCTATGTGGAAATCGCGGTCGCTCCCGAAGCCGCGACCGGCATCGCGCGGTTCTATCAGGAAGTGATGAAGGCTCCAGCGACGGTGTCGAAGAGTAAGAAAGGCAATGCCGCGCGGGTGCGGATGGGGCTGACGCAAGAACTGATTTTCCGGGAGACCGAGGAGAAGCTGTCCTCGTATGATGGACATCACATCGCCATCTACATCGCCAACTTCTCAATCCCCCATGTCTTTCTCAAGAATCGCAATCTCATCACGCAAGAGAGCGACGCGCACCAGTATCGGTTCCAAGACATTATCGACCCAGAGACGGGCAAAACGCTGTGCGTGATTGAACACGAAGTGCGGAGTCTGTATCACCCGATGTGGGGGCGCGAACTCGTCAACCGCAACGCGGGGCAGCGCATTACCGCGTATCGCCGTGGGCAAGACGCGTTTTCCTCGGCGGATCATCTCCGGGCGTTTACGTCGTAAAAAATCTGAGAGTCTAGGAGTCTAGGAGTCGGGGAGTCCAGGAGTCTCAACCAAGTTTATGCTTATCCCAGACTCCTAGACTCTCAGACGCTCAGACTCCTAGACTTCCCCTCTCCCCACCAATCCACCAGCAGTAAGAACAGAACTCCGTAGAGCAACCACGGCCATAACGGTTGGCCGGTCTTTTCTGGCGCGACCGGAACCGCGGGCGCAATCTCGGGAATATGCAAGGGGCGACCAAGTTGCGATTCTTCTGTGTTGCTCAGATTCACCGCGACCTTGCGAGCAACGCTATTTTCACTGACCGTATACACGCCCTGTTTCGTGAGCCGGACCGCACCATTCTCCACTGGCGCGCGTTGGCCGTCAGGTTGGTGGACAGTGGTCGTTGGACTCGCCACCTGAAGAGTTGAGCCCGTATGGGTGCCCGCCAGTTGTCCGGTCCGATCCACGAGCCAGCCCAAGAGATTGAGTGTCAAGATCGACGCGGGCAAATTTTGTTTGCCGAGATACGGGAACAAATCAAAGCCCAGAGCCGCGTAGCGTCGTCCCTCACGCTCGCCCGCGAGCACGAGCGTCCCCACCGTGCCGCTGATAATCGGGTTGCACCAACTCACCGGCAACAGCGCCTGTCCATAACTTGGGGTCAGTAACGAGAAAGTGACGTAGGCCGTCAGCCGATGCGCCGCGCTCCACTGGGTCATGCGTGGGCGCGTGGCCCCCTTCCCCAGCGGGAAGAGTGCGTTGCCTTCCGGTGGCAGCAGAAACGCGGCATTGGTCGCCGGGAGTGTGTCTGGAGCAGTCAGATGAAACACCACCAACGGAAAGCGCGCGGCCCGCTCCGGTGTGTACTCCTCCGGGCGAATGAGTTCGACCGCGAGATTCGGAATCTGACTTATGCTTTTCACCACGTTGGCAGCGGGGGAAACCACGAGGACGGAGACCGTGCTCAGTGTGGGCAGGACCGCGGTCGCGTCATTATCGACACTGAGGCCATCATCAACGGCTAGGTGAATCCGATAGATCGGGGCGAGAGGCAGTCGAGGGAAAGTCACCGTCCCGTTGGTGTTTTTCGGCAGTGGCTGAGAGGCGAGCGAGGTGTTGGTGTCGGCGTTGACCATCTCCACACGACCCTTCACCTGATCCGTCGGTCCACTGATCGTCACCGTTGCTTCAAGATCATCTGGCGCAAAAGGACTGCGATAGAGCTGGACCGTAGCGATACTGAGATTGGGGCGGGCGGTGCCAAGCGTCCGCACGATGAGCGTGCCTTCGTGGAGCGGCTTTGCCAGTGGGCGATCGGTAAAAAATATCACGCGCTGAAACCCGTGCTCTTTCACCAACTGTGAGAAAAACGCGGCGAGGACGGCATCGCCCGGATCGGGCGTATCGGTGACCACCAAAGAGGCCAGGAGTTGGTGAGGAGACAGCATCTCAGGCGAGGACGGTATCGGCATTGGGAGAGGAGCGCTGGTAAAGAGGCTGACGGTTTCCTCGGCTGAAAGCGAAGCGATCTCGTTCGCCGCTTGTTGTTTGGCGAGCTCGAACACGCTGCTTTTTGTCGTTGCGGCCTGGGCTTGCATACTGGCCGAGGTGTCGATCACCACCGCGACCTTGCCCGCGTA
>JABFSC010000771.1 GCA_013140885.1 Deltaproteobacteria bacterium
AACTGAGATTCATTTCCGCCATGAGGATCCTCCTTCATACAAAAGGCAGTGCTACGCGAATTGTTATGAGGGAGAATCGTGACGAGGTAAACCGCCTAGCTTCGGGAGTTACTCCGGGCGGTCATACGGGAAGGCTGGTCTCGCTCGTGACTCCACGCGAAAAAACGGCGAGCCCAGCAGCCAGAAGAAACGGTCCGTGCGCTCGTCGCGCGGGACTTCGAGACCTAACTCCATCGTCGCGTGTGGCACGCGGGTCTCGGTGCGAAACGTGCCACAGATCACATCCCAGATCGGAAAGACCGCGCTGAAATTGCTGTCCGTCTCTGGTTGCCACGAGGAGTGGTGCACTCGATGGAGGTCCGGCGTGACAATGACGTAGCGGAGGACGCGCTCAACGCTTCGCGGGAGGCGGATGTTGGCGTGAGAAAAGAGCGTGACGCCAGCATCGAGAAGCTCATACAGCAACAGCACCCACGGTGACATGCCGACCGCGACCACCACCGCGACTCCCGGTACCAAGGCCGCCACGAACTCCAGGGGATGGAAGCGGACCGTCGAAGTCACGTCCAGCTCGGTGTCGAAATGATGCACGCGATGCAGACGCCACAGGAACTCCACCTTATGCATCAAGTAGTGCGTGAAGAATGAAATGAACCCACGGGTGGACAACGTCGCGACCACCAACACCTCGAATGGCGGAGAGAGCAGGTTCAAGAGTCCATACCCGTGCGCTTGCGCCCATATGGCGGCCCCGAAAAACGTGATCGGGAAGAGGCTGAGCACGAAGATATTCACCGTCGTGAGCGCCAGGTTGGTGCCCCACCGCTTCTTGGGTTGTGGCGAACGAGGGCGTGCCGGCGCGACGGTTTCGACCAGCGCCAACACGGCGAACAACGCGAAAAAGAGCGCGACCTGCGCACTATTGGCATTTTCCATGATCCACACGTCAACCATGAGACGATCCTCCTTGTCGCGAATGGGGTGATATGACGACCGTCCGCTCGAAGGGAGCAGCCGTGCCCATGCGCCATGAAGGAATATACGGCTGACAGGCGCGAGCCTGTTTGACGCGACCGGCCAAATCTCTTGTCCGAATCCGCCAACCGTGAAAAATTTTCTACTGTTCACGCATGGGTGGGGACGAGTGACAGGTCAGCGCCGCGGCTCGGAAGTCGGCGGGCGTCTGGCCTGACCACCGCTTGAACGCGCGATGGAACGAACTGAGTTCGGAAAATCCGAGCAGAAAGCCGACTTCGGCAATACTGACTCTGGAGTCGGCCAGCAGATGTGTCGCTTGTTCCTGGCGGAGCTGACGGAGCAGCTCACGGAAGCTGACGCCCTCAGCTTGGAGGTCGCGATGGAGCGTGCGCCCGCTCATGTGCAGCATACGCGCGATCGCGGTCGCGGTCGGTGCGCCATTTTTCAGCTCCTCCATCAGTCGCGCGCGGACACGTTCGCTGAAGGTGATTCGCCGTGGGGTGTGGCGCAAGAGGTCGTTGGCATAGTGGTCGAGCACCGCCAGCAAGCCGGGATCGGCTTTGGGGTTTTGTCGATCCAAGATGGGATTGGGGATGTGCATGGCCGTGCCGCCCGTGGAGAAGCGCACGGATGACTGAAACACCCGCTCGTGCTCGGTCGTGCGCGCGGGGGCGGCGTGGGCGAAACAGACCACACGAGGCGTCCAATTGACACCCGCGATCAGTCGTCCAAACCGCACCCACAACGTCGCCAGAAATTCGGCGGGTTGCCGTGGCACGGGCTGGCCACCGGGCAGCGCATGCCGCAGGACCCCTTCGTTGGCGTCTTCTTGAAACGTCAAGTCGGTGACTTCGTGAATGAGCCGCTGATAGCGACACCCTAAGCGGTACGCCTCGCGCAAGGTTGGGCTGGAGAGCAGTGCGTACGCATGCAGTCCGAACGAGCTGAGTGGAGCGGCTTCGGCCAGGTGAATACCAATCTGATCATCTCCAGAGATGGCCCGCGCTCGCTGCCACAGTGTCATCATCGCCTGGTGTGGCACGCGACTATCAGCGTCTTTCAGAATGTCGCGGCGAATCCGGCTGTCCGCCAAGAGCGTGGGCACATCGTGTCCCAGCGCCTCAAGCGCCGCGACCACGGGCTGTACCGCACGGACAGTGAGATAGGGGTCCCAGGTTTTCATGGTTGACCGCTAGTTCTTCGGAGAAGCTCAGCTCTTCGTTGACCAAGGAAACGGAAAAGCGATAATGGCCGCTATGAATACAGAGGAGCATACCACTATGGGACCTCCCCTCTGGAAAGATGCCGACTCACACAAGGCAAAACAGATATGGGCGACATATCAAGCGCAACACGACCTGTCAGCATTTCAGGGACAGACGGTCGGAATTGATCCGAACAGCGGGCGCGTTTGGTTTGGCATTAACATACTTGACGCACCGGAGAGATGCGCCGTGCTCACTTTCACCAAGAATTGCCGTTGCTGATAGGAAATTTTGCATTTTCAGACGCAGTGGGTGCTCAGATACGAGACTTCTTTGCTCTCACGAAAACACAGGTGAGTTAAGTATATTATTGCCTTAACGTAAGGCGATTCCTGGAAAAGATTATCCCATGTAGCCCGGATGGAGCCGAGCGGAATCCGGGGTGTCCCGCGCGGAACCTGGATTCCGCTTCGCTTCATCCAGGCTACCCAGAAACGGGATATTCATTTCAAGAAATCACCTAAGGCCATTGCCCAGCCGGGAGAGGGAACTTTCCAGTCTCACTCACTTCATGTCATTGTCCCAGCAGGAAGAGCCTTCCGGTCATGTCTGGCGATTCGGCCTCAGTGCAACTCCACCCCGCCATCCACATTGATCGCCTGGCCAGTGACGTTTTCGGCGGACGCCAGATAGACCGCGAGTTGTCCAATATCGTCCGGGGTCTGCGGACGGCCCAGTGGGATCATGCCCTTGATGTACCGTTGCCAGGCGTCCTCCTTGGATTCACTCGGCTTCTTTAGCGTCTCCGCCAAGTACTCCCACATCTGCGTGCGCAGGATTCCCGGACAGATCGCATTGACGCGGATGTTCGTCACGGCCAGCTCTTTCGCCAGGGAGTTGGTGAACCCCACAACCGCGAACTTCGAGGCGCAGTAATGCGCGAGTCCGGCGGCGCCGTTTTTTCCAGCAATCGAGGCGATGTTGATGATGCAGCCTTTGCCGTGGGTCTTCAGCGCGGGGATGGCGGCCTGACACGAAAGAAAGACGCCTTTGGCATTCACGTCGAAGGTCAGGTCCCAGGTGTCCTCGTCCATACTTTCAATGGGCGCGACACTCACGACCCCAGCGTTACACACCAGGATATGCAGCGCGCCCAAGCCGTTCACGGTCTCCGCGACCATGCGCGCGGCATCAGCCTTCTGGCGGACATCGGCTTGAATGGCCACGGCCCGGCGACCAAGCGCGATAATTTCGGCGACGGTTTTCTGGGCTTCGGTAAACCCACCGATGGTGTCGGTGCTGTACTGTTGCGCGCCGCCGGAAATCCGTTCGAGGTCGGCAATCGCCACATCCACGCCAGCTTTCGCCAACGCCAGCGCGATGCCGCGACCAATGCCGCGCGCGCCACCAGTCACCAACGCCACCTGTCCATTGAGTTGTGTCATAGTCATCTCCTTTTCGCCCCGACCTTGCCACGATTCCCCATATTCTTAAAGCGGGGAGGACGACGAGTCTGGGAGTCTCAGAGTCTCGGAGTCAAAGAGTCTAGGAGTCTGAGAGTCTCGGAGTCTTGGACCTTGGACTTTGGACCTTAGACTTTTCCGCCGAACGCTTGACTCCCACACAAGCGCCCGCCTATGTTGCGAGCCTATGTCCGTGACGAACAACTTCTTCCTCGGCTGCGCGGTGTGGGCCTACAAAGGGTGGGTTGGAGATTTTTATCCAGCGCGGAGTCGCCAAGCGGATTTGCTGCGCCTTTATGGACAGCGGTTGACAGCGGTTGAAGTGAACGCCACGTTTTATGCCGTCCCGAACAAAGAGACGGTGCGACGTTGGGCGGCGGACACACCGCCGGGGTTCGCGTTTTGTCCCAAACTGCCACGCGATTTAACGCATCAAGGGCTTCTCCAGCCGTCCATCCCTGGAGCCTTACAATTCGTGGAACTGATGCGAGAATTTGGAGATCGGCTTGGCCCGATCTTTATGCAGTTGCCGCCCCAATACGGCCCAGACCTATTGCATGATCTCGCGAAGTTTCTGCGCGTGTGGCCACACGAAACCGTGCCACTCGCGGTCGAGGTGCGTCATGCCGATTGGTTTCGTGAGCCACACGCGCACGCGCTGACTTCACTGCTTGAGCAGTTGGCCATTGGCCGCGTGTTGCTTGATACACGTCCGATTTACCAGGGGCTGGATGACGACCCCCAGATTGGCAACGAACGACGGAAGCCGAAACTGCCCTTGCAACCGACCGTGACCGCACCGTTGAGCGTGGTGCGGTTCATCAGCCACCCACAACGGGCACTGAACCAATTGTTCCTTGACGAGTGGGCGAGTCGAGTCGATGCCTGGTTGCGCCAGGGGACGCGAATCTATTTCTTTGTCCACTGTCCGGTTGAAGACCATTCGCCCAGCACGGCCCGCGCCTTTCAGCGGCTGCTTGAACGGCACGGCACGCCAATCCCGCCGCTCCCTTGGAACGCGCTGCACGCGCCGCCCACGCAACTCTCACTTTTTCGCTAGCACTCATGGTGGAGACTGGAGACAATGACCTTTCGCGAACGCCTCAAAGACATTGCCCGTTCTCTCCGTCAACAGCTCGCGCTCTACACAGCGATTTACCGTGACCCACGCACACCGCGACTCGCGCGGTGGTTACTGGGCGCGGCGCTGGCGTATGTGGCCATGCCGTTCGACTTGATCCCGGATTTTTTGCCGGTGATTGGTCATCTTGATGATGTGATTATCGTGCCGGGGCTGATTTTTCTGGCGTTGAAACGAGTGCCACCGGAAGTGTACGAGGACCATCGGCGGCGGTTACAGATTCCCGCTTGAAGGAATTTGCGCTCGCGCCAACAACCACGCATACAGTTTGCCCGGATCGTTGGTGATGATCCCATCGACATGGAGGTCCTCGACCAGCATCCGCCAATCGCGCGGATCATCCGCGGTCCACGGGAACACGCGCAGGTGCGCGTCGTGACAAGCGAGCACCAACCCTGGCCATTGGCGGAGCAGACGAAAGTCAGGATGCAGCGCGCAACAATCGTGGTCGCGGGCATAGGCGACGATGTCCGCTGGCGCGGCAAAACGTCGCGCTTGTTCTTGACTGAGCAACAGGCCCAGGGCGAGGTCGGCACTCCAACGGCGGATTTCGCGCAAGCTCTGATGATAAAAACTCGACACCAGCACGCGCTCGGTGAGCCCATGCCGCGTGATCAGCGCGACCAGCTTCTCTTCGATGCCCGGAAAGTGCACGGTATCGGTCTTGAGTTCGACATTATAGAAAGCCGACCGTTGCAGCGTGGCGAACACGTCATCCAGAAGTGGCATATAGATCGGCTGTCCGTGGATGGTCCCCACGCTTTTTTGTGACAGCATGTCCCACGGTAAGGCGGACGCGACCAGCGACTCTCCAGTGAATCGTTCCAAGGTGTGATCGTGAAAAACGAAGAGTGCGCCATCGACGCTTTGCTGGACGTCGAACTCGATCATCAGCGCGCCAGCGTCGCGGGCGGCACGGATCGCGGGGAGCGTGTTTTCCGGCGCGACCGCCGCCGCGCCACGATGGCCCACAACCCAACATTCAAGGGCGGTGGTCAGCAGTGATTGTGTCAGTGTCGTGGGCATCGGCTTCCCAATTGACGGCCAGGGGCTTCTCTCTATACACTGCCGCCAGCAAAATTTTTGAGGTACGGAACTCTGTCTTTTGGATCGAGTCTCTTGAGGGGAACGAGCATGATTATCGACACGGAAACCTTCGCTGAAGTAGAAAGCTCGGTGACTCAGGCACTGCAGGGGGTTGGCGCGGCAACCCAGCTCGTCAAAGGACTCGGCCCGCAAACCGAGGAAGCACGCGCGTACATCGGTCGCCTATTGAATCAAGTCCTCGAAATCCAAATTCACGTCCAACGCGCCTGCGCTGTTCTTGATGCCGTCAAGGAAGCAAACCAGGAAGAAACGTCGCATCAGTGAGAGTCTGGGAGTCTGAGAGTCGAGGAGTCTGGGAGTCTCTCAGTTTGGAGGTTGGAGTCAGAACAAGTCATCTTTTCCTCCTACTAACTACTGTTGAATCGCTGGCACTACTTCCTTCGCGAATCGTTCCATTGACCGTAATACAAGTGACTGTGGCATCCCGCCATAATTGAAAATCGCCAATATCCGGCGCGCGCCCCACTGCTCTAGCCGTCGGAGCAGCCGCAGACAGCGGTCCGGGCCACCCACGATAATCAATCCCTTCTCCTGTAATTCGGCGAAGCTTTTGGTGTTGCCGACCGCGCGGGTATCGACATACTGCTGAATATACGCGCGCGCTTCTTGCTCCGCTTGCGCGTCGGTTTCCCCCACATAGCAATGAAACGCAAAAGTCGGCTCGCGTAACGAT
>JABFSC010000301.1 GCA_013140885.1 Deltaproteobacteria bacterium
GGGGCTGGGTGGGAAAGAGTCCTCCCCACTTCAAGGCTCTCTTGATTCGACCATAGTGGAAAGAATCTGATCGGGGTGTCGCATGTGACACCCCGATTTTTTTTGACTTCGACAAAAGTAGTGAAGTTGCTTCCAGGCTCCCTCTTCCAGCCGGGCAATGACAGTAAAGCGAGGAGGCTCCGAAAGTTCCCTCTCCCGGCTGGGAGAGGGTTAGGGTGAGGGGGATCAAGTGACCGTTCCTTATTGTCTGTCTTCAGCAGCACTTCCCTGGTTCGCAACAAGCCCCCGCGTCAGTCGTCGCCCGGTACTCTAGACCCTTCGTTTCACGAGGATTACGCACGCTGTCGCGCGTGCAATCGAACGGTTGTGCATCTTCCACCGCGATGGGGGTGAGCGGCTGTACGGGAATGATGTGTTGCGCGTAAGGCTCTCTGGTATAGAGGCGGAACGTCTTCTCGCACACCGCCATCGGCACCCCGCGTAGCAGTGTGTGGCCATCATCATCCTTCACTTCACTCCACGGCCCTTTGTAGATCACCGCTTGATTACAGTCCCAACACGGCCCCTGTTTACCCTTGTAGGCGGTCACGGTAACCGAGCGAAACTCGATGCCTTCCACCGTTCGCCACGGCTGTTCGTCGCGTTTCAGAACTTCGACGCCGTGGAAACCCATATCGGCGAAGGCTTGTAGAAACTCGTGTTCTTGCAGCGCGCCAGAGATACAGCCACTCCAGAGTTCCGGGTCATTCTTGAGATGCGCGGGGACGGGTTCATCGGCGACGATGTCCGAGATGACCGCGCGCCCGCCTTTGCGCAAGACGCGGAAAATCTCGCCAAAGAGCTGGCGCTTGTCGTTGTCTTGCACCAAGTTGAGGACGCAGTTGGAAACCACCACATCAATCGACTCATCGGCGAGGAGGGGTTGGCTCGCGCGCTGGTCGGCTTGAAACGCCTCGAACGCCTGGAGGTCGGTGACCGAAGCGATGGGATGGCGCTGTAAGTATTGCTCGACGATCGTGAGGTTCGTGCGCAGGTCTTGAATGCGACCGCGCCGAAACTCGACGTTATGAAACCCAAGACGGTCGCCAATGTGTTGCTGATATTTGCGAGCGACCGCCAGCATATCGGGCGTCATATCGACACCGATCACATGGCCAGTGGGGCCAACGACTTGCGCGGCGATATAGCAGATTTTGCCGGTGCCGCTACCCAGATCGAGCACGGTCTCACCGGGACGCAGATACCGCGAGGGGTCACCGCAGCCATAATCCTTTTCAATAATCTCTGGCGGCAGGACCGCGAGGTATTGTGGATCATAGTCCACCGGACAACAGAGCGCGGCTTCGGCCACCTGAGCGCCCGCCGCGTATCGCTCCCGTACCGCTTGTTCGATGCTGACTTCAATTGCCATGAGAGGCCTCCTTTCGTCTTGCAAAGCATGAAATTAGCAGGAGACGAGAGAAGTGCCCAGCAGGTGGCGAGGATGCTTCGAGGCGTTTTTTTGCGAGTGACCCGTTTCAGAGCAAACGCGGATCAAAAGGATGCTCGACGACCGCGACGATCTGAATCCGTGCAGCGTCGGGATGTAGCGGATTGAGCAGGATGTTGAATGTTTCGGGAACAAGGACGGATGGGACCTCAAGGAGTGCGGTCCGTTTGGACTGAAGCCAGGTGTCGCCGAGGTGCGGCGTGACGCTGACATCGGATTGCCAGCCCTGTGGTAGCTGATCGTGCTCCACACGTTCTGTCGGGGGATTGTTGGACGCCTCGATTTTGAGAAAGCGATACTGAAGAGGAATATCTTCCAGGGCAACTTCTAAGTGGACGAGCACCTCTAATAATGCGGTGGCGGGATTAGGGACGCAGTAAACAATGGGATGGCCGCGTGTATGCCAACGGTGAGAGGCTTTCAGTCCACCCACACCATCAAGAGTGGTGTAATTACTGATCCGCCACAGGAGCACTCAGGCCACCATGCCCTCATCAATTTGGTGCAACAGCTCTTCAACCAGTCGCGCTCCCGCTTCCGTGGCGAGGAGATCAACTGGCGTGCTCAAGTCGAATCGACGCTTGGGCTGACGTAGCCACCGCGCCGCCTTGGCTTCGTCACCGAAGACCTGCTCGGCAAGCGCGGCGATTCGTGCGAGGCGAACAACCTTGTCCGACTCTTCACGGGTTAAACGCTGATGTTTTGCTCGTCGATACGTGAGAGCCCGCCGCGGCAGCACGATATCGTAGATTTCTTGTTCACCAATTCCATGCTTGGTGAGCGACGTGAGGGCTCGAACTGGCAAGCGACGCTCGACGAGCGTCACGAGGTCGAGATCAGATCGCAGGGGATTCATCCCTAATTTTGTTTCGATACGCTGGTAAAGGGTCAGGCGGACAGGGGGGCTTTCCGAAAGTTCACTTGGTTGCTGCCTGACGCTCTCCTCGCTAATCAATGCGAGAAGAGTAGAGACAAATCGCTCACTCGGCAATGCGCGCGGGGGTTTCGTGAGAGGCCCCTTCTCTTGTCCTCTCCATCCGCGCGCGTTATACGAATGCAGTCATGGCGGAAACTCGTAAACTCACCGCGCTGCCTCGTGCGGAAGATATCCTGTCGCGGATCGAAAAAGGACCACTGGCTCCCTTGTATCTTTTCTATGGAGAAGAGCCGTACCTCATTCAGCAAGCCGTCTCTCTCGTCTGTCAACGCATGGGGAAGGGCACGGCGGTCCGCACCTTCCACGCTGGGGAGGATTCACTCGATTTGCTGCTCGAAGCCTGGGGCGTCCCTTCGCTGTTCGCGACCAAGGATGTGATTGTCCTCAAGAGCGCGGAACGCCTCAAAGCCGCGGATCGGGAACGGCTCGCCAATGAGGTCGAACGACGCGATGCCACGCAACCGCTGGTTGTGTGTGGCCATGGTCGGCTCGACCTGTCGTACAAGTTTTTCGAGCGGTGCGCCAAAATTGGCGTGGCGGGAGAGTTCCGCCCGCCTTTCGCGAATCAGGTGCCAAGCTGGGTGCAGCGGTTTGCCCGCGCGCGTCAGGCCCAGGTGACGGAAGAAGCCGCGTCGTTATTGGCCGACCTGGTGGGAGCGGACCTCTTCGCGCTCGCGAGCGAACTGGACAAGCTGATCGCTTTTGTCGCCCCGCGTGTGATGGTGGAGATCGAGGATGTCACCGCCTGTGTTGGTGATGTGAATACGGGGAGTGTGTTTGACCTCGCCGACGCGCTTGGGCAGCGCAATCAACCGAAAGCGCTGGGGCTGTTTCGTGAAGTGTTGAAGGATGATCGCGAGGCCGTGCCGGTGCTCCAGGCGCTGGTGGGCCATTTCCGCCGGTTATGGCAAGTCAAGGAGCTGTTGGCGAGCGGCATACCGGAGCCCCAGATTGAGCGCGCCGTCAACGCGCGCGGGTTACGGTTGCGGGCGCTGCTGGGTCAGAGTCGCCTCTTTTCGGCGACGGACCTCCACCTTTTGTTTCGCCGGATGGCGGAACTCGATGTGATCTTCAAGTCGGCGCGAACCTCGCCCGCCGCGTTATTTGATGAATTGGTCTTCGCCGTGTGTCGGCGTTCCGGGTAGAAGGTGCACTGTGGCAGGAAAAAGCGCGTACTCCATGCGCACGTGGAATGAAGAACAACTCGACTTTCCGTTCTTTACGGGAATGGACTCTGCCTCGACAACCGTGGCGGAATCGCAACACGTGACTTCGCTTCAATTGACACGATCAACTGGCCGCGCCCGTGGATTGGCGAACGCCATCGCGCAGACGCGCTCGGCGTTATTGGGCGCGCCGATTGAAGAAGTCTCGGCCCAATTGCTTCCTCTCTTGGAATTTTGCGAGGCGGCGCTGACGCGGGCACTGGATACGGTGCCCTTGCGTGGGGTGGCGGGTAAATTGTTTTCGACCGAGGAGTATCGCAGCTTGCGCGGGATCGGTCAGGCGCAATGGCTGTTGGCGGAGCGGTATGGCGCGCATGAGAGCGAGGCGGTGGAGAAAAAACCCCGCAAGAAGAAAAAGGCGAAGTCGGAGCCGAAGAACGTTGGCGAGCACAATTGGTGATCATCTTCGATCCCCCGCACCCTGACTATTCCCGCGCCCCCGCGATCATCCGCCCAATCACCCCTTTCAGTGGCAGCCTCTCGCGTAGGGTCTCCACGCTGGTGATGACCACTTCCATCCCATGTCCGATGATGTCCGCGTTCTCGGCGGCCTCTAGGGCTTCCGCCAGTCGAATGCTCGCCACCGTCAAGAGCGCCTCGCTCTCATGGGGACTCTGTGATGCTCCAAGGGCGAAGAAGCCATATTGGATCGCGCGCGCATTGTAGAGGTGGAGCAAATCGGTTTGCGTCTCTTCTTGTTCATCCTCCTCTTCATCGGGACAAGCGGCCTGGACAAAGGCTGGGATGGTGGCCCCCACGAGCGCGCTCATCAACGAGTGTCGTAGCGTCGCGGCGGCGTGTTCGGTGACGGTCGCGCGCAAGGCGGCGGAGGCCACGCGATCACAGATGTGCAGCAAGAGCAGGAGACATTCGGCGATGCCCGATTGTTCCTTGATCGGTCCAGTGAACGGGTCCTTGGCGAGTTCTTGTGTCACTTCGGGTGAGTGTTTGAAGGCATTCCAGGACGCGGTGGCCAGGTCGAGCAGCTTGGTGCTGAGGTCCTGGAGATCGGGTGATATGCGGCTACGAACATCGGAGAGTTTCATAAATGGGTGCTTCGCCTCGGTGTCGATTTCGGTAAGATGCGATGGTGCCCAAAAGTCCAGGAGAAAGCAATGAACATGAAGGAACGTGCATGACGGAACCCCCCTCGGCGAATCCCTATCGCGAGACCTCGGTCGCGCGGCGCGTGCGCTTCGGTCGGTTTTTCCTCGTCGCGCGAATGGTGGCGCGGATCTATGTTGGCTACAAATGGGTGCAGTTGCGTGGTCGGTTTATTTCCCAGCATGGACAAGAAGAGCGCTATGCGCGTCATCATCGCCGGAGCGCCGAACTGATTTACCGCACGGCCTTGCGACTCGAAGGGTGGCTGGTCAAAGCCTGCCAGTTCATCGGCACCCGCGCCGATATTCTCCCGCCAGAATATGTCGAAGTGCTGTCCCGTTTACACGATCAGGTGCCACCGCGCCCCTTCGCGGTGATGCGGCAGCGGATTGAAGAAGAACTCGGCAAACCGGTCGCCGACGTGTTCTCCTTCTTCAACGCGGAGCCCATCGCGGCGGCGTCACTTGCGCAAGTGTACAAAGCGACCCTGCACGATGGACGCTGCGTCGCCGTCAAAGTGCAGTATCCCGACATCGCCACGCTGGTCGATCTTGATGTGCGCAATGTCGCCTTCTTTGTTGAGTGGCTCGCGCGCCTCGAACCGCGCTTTGATTTCCGTTTCGTGATCCGCGAGCTACGCCGCTATATTCCGCTTGAACTGGACTTCGTGCATGAAGCCAAGAACGCGGACATGGTGCGCGCGAATTTCGCTAGTCGTGGCGACGCGGATGTGTTGGTGCCGCGTATCCATTGGGACTTGACCACGTCACGACTCTTGGTGATGGAGTTCATGGACGGGATTAAAGTCACGGAAGTGGAAGCGTTGCGGCAAGCAGGCATCGACACGCGTGCGGTTGCCCAGAAACTGACCGATGCTTACCTCCAACAAATTCTCTTGGATGGCCTCTTTCACGCGGACCCACATCCTGGCAACTTGCTGGTCCAGCCTGGTCCGCGTTTGGTGTTTCTGGACTTTGGGTTGACGAAAGACCTCCCGCCGGAATTTCCCGCCGAGATGGCGCGGTTGATGACCGCGATTGTGCTGCAAGACGCTGAAGGCATTGTCGCCTCGTTCCGTCGGTTAGGGTTTGTGACCAAGAAAGGGGGGACGGAAAGTTTGTTGGTCCTGAGCGAGGCCATGTTGGGGCATTCGGTCAAGGAGAACAAATCCTACGCGGACCCAGAGATGGTGGACCGGTTTAACGCGGAGATGGCGGAAGCGATGCGCAAGGACCCGATTATCGAAGCACCGGGGGACTTGGTGCTCGTGGGGCGAGTGATGGGATTGTTGAGTGGGGTCGGGAAGCAACTGGGGTCGGATGTGAACTTGTTCGCGACGCTGATGCCGTACCTTGTGGCCCAAAATAAAAACCCCGACAGTGTCACGCCCTAAGGAGGGTGTCCCGCCGGTGAAAGCGGGCTGTCGGGGGTTCGGTGGTGCCTGGATGCCTCCAAGCGACCACCCCAAATACGTCAGGGTTTGTCGGCCCTAGGAGGCCACCACCTCACAACTCACCGGTATAGATTGCATGCTGGATCACCTCCTTCCTCAGCGCACCAGTTCGCGGGTCCAGAATCCGCTGTCCCAGGAACCGACCGCCGAGTTGTCGGCCCGAGGGGTGGTCCACGTGAGTCCTACCGAATTGCAGGAGGCGACGTGCGTGGGGTGTGTGTGAACCCGACCAACACCGACACTCTACTCCGAAACGAGAAGCTGGTCTAGTCTTTTTTCACCGACCAATCTCTCCGTGGGAATACACGCCAGCGATCCGTGTTTTTATTTTCCCCGTTCCCCGTTCCCCGTTC
>JABFSC010000760.1 GCA_013140885.1 Deltaproteobacteria bacterium
ACCCATTTGCGCTATTCAGCTTCAATGAGTTGCGTAGTTATTCGGATAGGCTCTTAGGCAAAAGACTGTGAGAGTTTACGTACCTTTGTTGGAAAAGAGCCCGTGTGGTGGTTTTGAAATGGCCTCGGCGTGTGATCTCGACGAGCTGGGCCTTGTTGAGATAAGTCTTTGCCCAGTGAACCCGGTTGCTAAACACTGTCTGCTTGCCAGACGACACTAATTCCGTGCGTTCTTCGGGCGTTAGTCCAAGCTGATTGGCGAGCTGATCGATAACTTCCCCAATGCGCACCTCTCCTTTGGTAGAGGACTCAAGAACCGGGAGCATCAGGGATTGATAGTCTGGAATAGGCATTCTAATCCTTCTTTTCTAGAGCCATACTTTGTCTCATGCTATGGAGTGGCTACTCATGGGGTAAAGCGTGCAAAGGGGAAAAGAGTTTCACGGGGTTGCGCAGAACTCAGAGAGATCAAACAGTGAGCCGTCCAGGTGAAGAAAAATCTTGGGCAACATTTTTTGTATACCGCGATGTGACCACTGTCTGTCGTTCTTTCAGTGTTGAGCGCCGGTGAAACTGAGTGTCTGCGTCACCCCATCGTTGCTGCGCCCACTGATGCCCTCACACTATGGCGCGGAACTCGCTCGCTACCCCATACTTCCGGCTTTTCTTCGCCGGGTCAGTGATAACTAGAAAGCCGTTCCCTACCCACGTTGCCAGCAGGTTACGGGCGGCGCGCTCGGAGATGCCGAACAGGCTTGCGACATCGCGGCTGGTGATGGTGGTGCTCTCCGTGAAGAGAGCAAGGGCTTTGCGCTGGCGCGGGTCAAGACGGCGCAACGCCGGGGAGCGATCTTGCGCCCCGCTGGTGGCCGCTTCCCCAGCGCGACGTTGCACACTCTCAAAACTCTCCACCATCCCCGCGCAGAAATACTCCACCCATTTCGTGATGTCGGCCTTGGCACGCCCTTCGTAGTAATTATGCGAAGGCCCGAGAGTGAGCGCTGCGTAATATGCGCCGAGATTGCGGGCGTAGTATTCTTCCAGCGAGTACAAGCCTTTCAGATCATCCCCACCCAAATGCAGAATGAGCGTGGTTAGGAGCCGCGCCGTGCGGCCATTGCCATCGTAATACGGATGGATGGTGGCAAACTGGTAATGCGCGATCCCGGCGCGTAGCGGGCAAGGGAAGGCCTGACGCTCCGTGTTTGTCACCCACGCCACCATTTCCTGCATGAGCAGCGGCACGTCTTTGGCTTCGGGCGGCAGATACACGATGCCACGGCTGCGACTATCGCGGATGACATTCTGCCCGGCGCGATAAGGCGTGGGCTTCACTTTCTTGCGGCCTTCCGCCATCACGAGGGCATGCAGCGTTTGGATATGTGTTTCCGTCACGGCGCTGCCAGCGGCGGCAAGCTGTTCCAGTTTTTCGAGCGCCGCATAATAGCCCAGCACTTCCTTTTCATCGCGGGCGCGCCCCGGAAAGTGCTGCTTCTCCGCAATCACTTGCGACACCTGCTCCTGCGTGAGCCGGTTGCCCTCAATCATGGTGGAATAGTGCGTGGAGAACAGCCGTGCCGTTTCACGTAAAGTCGCCAGCACGGAAGGGGTGATCGGTAAATCCTGTACCGCCTGTTTCGCTGCTTCGATGCGCATTAAGTCACGAGCGAGCCTGGGCGTGATGGTGAATGTCGGGGTAAATGGCATGGGAGCGGCAGTTGAGGAGTGGCAATGACTACCGTTATTGTGCCGTTAAACTTCCGAGAAAACAAGGAGCAGGTGCCGTGGACTCAATCAGAGGGCAGTCGATCACGGCACACGCCATTTTTTCAGTGTCGAAAGTTGAGGGACATCGGTGTTTGGTGCTGAACTTCCGTCTACTGTCTTGCCGCCCATTCCAGAACGCGGTGGGGCTTCCCTTCTCGAAAAAAGATGAGGCGACTCGCTATACACAGGCCCACCACGCGAGAGATAGGTGATGGACAAAGGTTTGACACAAAAGAAAGAACAAAGGACAAACGGGCTCTTGCGCGCTGTCTACTGAAAGTGACAGAAACGTGCCTATCAGCCATCGCAACGAGAGGGAGAGTCTTTTTCTATTGCCTCGGTCACCACATGCAGCGTCGGACTAGATGTCAGGTCAAGCTCCACGCAATCAGATCCGCAGGCCCCCGACACAGTGGGCTTGGGAGACGGCGCCGGACGGTGGAGTACCGCGCGCGTTGGGGTGATCTGGAGCGATTCGTTCGTCACGACCGCCTGCCCGTCGACGATGAGAGAGTAGTCCGCTTCGGATTGCGGCGGCCAGATCAAGCCGACGGCTGGCCGCGCCAACACGTTCTCGCGGGTGCGGCGCCCGATGCCGTTCACGACCAGGCCGTCGCCTTGGAGCACTGCGGCGACCGCAACCGCATGCGGCGCGCCCTTGGCGCTGGTCGTCATCAGATAAGCGAAGCGGTAACGAGTGATGGCGTTTGCCAAGCTCGACAATTCGACCGGAATACTCATGATCAATCCCTCATGAAAAACGGGCAAAAAAAACGCCGCAAGGTATGCTTGCGACGACCTGGCTATTACGCCAGATCGCGCGGGAAAAGTCAAACGACGGAAAAGTTAAGACGGGCGCACGGGAACAGTGAGGCCGCACACAGACTGCCTCATTGTGTTGCAATTTTTCCTCGCAAAGAGACGCGAGGGACTATTTCGGCACCGTAATACGCCCGCTGGCGATCCCTTCGGCTAATCGCTCCAGGAGTTTGCCCAAGCGATAGAAGCCGGGGTAGCGGTCGCACAGCAGGTCCATTTCTTCCGCCGACGAGGAGTCGAGGAGTTGCTTGAAACTGTCCATGTGATCCGTCATGGCGACAAGCAGCACCAGATCATCCACCTCCCCACTCGCCGTGATTCGTTGCACGTGAGTATCGATGGCACTGGCAAGTTGGGTCTGTTTCTCGGTCAAGAGCATAGGGCACCTCACATAAAGAGTTATTGGAGTTGCTCAGCCATCTGCGGAGCATACCGCCCTGGGGGCATACACGGGCCACGGATATTTGCTACTCCCTCCTGTGGGACGATAGCGGGAGTTGCCCGACTCCTCCCAGACTACCACTTGCCCCACCCAGAGGAGACCGTTCTCTGCTCTCGGCGGACGCAGACAACGGTGGCCATGCGATAGGTGTCCCCCGCACGTGATCGCTCGCTGCTCACGAACACGTCCCCCCCACAAAAGCGGTAAGCCCGAGCACCGCTTCACCACGGATCGCCCTCCGTTCCGCTCCGCATGCGCTGCGCTCCACTCCGGGACGACCGGGTTCCACGTCGCTCCGGCGTCCACACTGCTCCGGCTCCGCTTTGCTACGCCCGAGCAACATCCCACCCCGCCACTTCGCTTGCCCCGCTCGCAGGCGGGCGCGCCAGGGCGGCCCCGTCCTCTTCCCCTCCTCACGCCCAGAGCCGCCCTGGCACTGGCCTGCACAGAGCGGGTCTGCGCCCCCACGTCAGTGGTGGGCTACGCCTCCATCCTTTTCTTCAGCCCCTTCTTGGTGGGTGAAAGGGGCTTCAGAAAATACGCTCTTTTTTTACAGAGCGAACTCAGAACAGAAGAAAGGAGAAGGCACCATGAGTGTATATTCCACCATCACCGAGCAAATCATCTCTCAACTAGAACAAGGTACCGTCCCGTGGCGGCAACCGTGGACGAGTCGCGGCGTGCCGCGCAATCTGCTCTCGCTCAAACCCTATCGCGGCATCAACGTCTGGCTCTTGCTCGCGCGTCCGTATCCGTCGCCGTATTGGGCTACTTTCAAGCAAGTGCAAGAGATCGGTGGCACGGTGCGCAAAGGGGAGCAAGGGACCAAGGTAGTCTTTTGGAAATTTGCCGATAAAGAACAGAACGAAGACCGGGACCAGCAGAGCAGTCGTCCATCAAGCGCGCCCCTCGTGCGTTCCTATGTTGTCTTCAACACGGAGCAATGCACGCTGCCAGCATCCTTAACCGACCGCATAGCCGCTGCCATGGGGGAAACACCAGAGCCGATCACCGCATGTGAGCAGGTCATCGCCAACATGCCGCAACGTCCGACTATCGAGCACAGGGGCGACCGCGCGTTCTATCTCCCGCTGCTGGATACGGTGACCGTGCCTCATCCGTCACAGTTTGTCTCGATGGCGGACTACTATGCGACTCTTTATCACGAATGTCTGCACGCGACAGGCCACAGCAGCCGTCTCGCGCGTCCGGGCGTAACCGAGGGCGCACGGTTCGCCAGCCACGCCTACTCCCAAGAAGAGTTGGTCGCGGAGTTCGGCGCCGCCTTTCTCTGTGGCGTCACTGGCATCGCCCCCCAGACCATCGACAATGCAGCGGCGTACATCGGGCATTGGATTGCGCGCTTATACAACGAGAAAACTCTGCTGGTGCACGCCGCCAGTCAAGCGCAACGCGCCGTCGATTTTATTCTCAACGTCTCTCCGGCGCAGAGGACGGAGAGCGAGACCACCTCATAGACGATACGGCTATGAGGGACTGCTGCGCATCGCCTGTTCTGGCGCACAGGCGATGCGCAGCGCCCATTGCCGCGGCTCCGACAACAGCACTTCGCGTGTCATGGCGCCCTCCGCTCTGGAGATACTGTTCACAACGACCCCCACGGCACAACCAGCCGAGCGGCTTCTCGATTGTGTCAAGGTGTGGAACGCCGTGGCACGAGGGCCTGTCGTGAGCGCTTGACACGCAGAGACTTTTATTCCCTACTGGCGGGAAACGGTGGAGGGGCAAGCGTTATGAATTTCGGTGTCCTGACCTTGTTTGATGACTACCCCGAAGAGGGGTTCGCCCAGGACTACTATCGCTTTTTGCTGGAGGAGATTGGCTATGCGGAAGAGCTGGGCTTCGAGACGGTCTGGTTAGGCGAGCATCACTTCTGCAATTACCTGTGCCCTTCTTCTCAAGTCTTTGCGGCTGCGGTTGCCCAACGCACCACGCGCTTACGCATCGGCACGGGCGATGCTGAAGAGTGCATTGATCGCATCGCGCACACCAAAGAGGCGGTGGGCAATACGCACTACTGGCTCTATGCCGACCTTGGCGGCCTACCGCGCGAAGAGGTGTGGGCATCGCTGCGTCGCTTCGCGGAAAAGGGGATGCCGAAGTTCCGCTAGGATGCGCGTGGTATGCGTGAGATTCAGAGTCTGATTTTCGATTTTGACGGGACCATTGTGGATACCGAGACCCCGTCCCTGGCGGCCTGGGAGTACATTTTTACGCGCTATGGCTGTCTGCTGGACCCGGGACTGTACGCGCAACACCTTGGGACCCCTGAAAAGTCGGCCATTTTATACGCGGTGTTAGAGCAAGCGATTGGGGAAGGAGTAGACCGCGCGGCTCTTCATGCAGAGCGGATCCGTTTCTATCAGGCCCATCGCCATGCACAGCGGCTGCGTCCGGGGGTTCGGCAATACCTCAGCGAGGCGAAACAACGGGGCTTTACGCTGAGCATTGCTTCGAGTTCTCCCCATGCGTGGATACGAGAGCACTTGGTGCGCTGGGACTTGGTTGAGTATTTCGATGCAGTGGTCTGTATCGAGGATGTGACACGGGGCAAACCAGCACCAGACTTATATCACGTCGCGGCTTCTCGCCTGGGCATTTTCCCCGCAGCCGCGCTTGCCTTTGAGGATTCGCCGCATGGCGCCAGCGCGGCAAAAGCCGCAGGCATGCGCTGTGTCATTGTTCCCAATGGCGTCACCGCGTCGATGTCGTTTTCCGCTGGTGACCTCAGACTGTCTTCCTTCGAAGAGCAACCGCTGAGTGAGGTGGTGGCGCATTTCCAGGACGCGGACGCAAAGGTCACACACGCTCCCAGAGATTGACACGTCCGAGCGCGAAAAACCCCACTCCGTGTGAACAACAACGGTAACTACCACGACTGCGCCCGCGCCCACAAGCGCGTGTCCTCACCGGGTGCTCGGCGACTCCCGTGTCACTTTTCTCCTCCGTCCAAGGGCTGCTATCGCCAGTCCTGCCGATACCGGCCACCCTGGTCGCCACGGCCATAATTCCTGTGCCCGCCTTGGTAAGAGGATCGGTCGTGATGGTCCTCATGTTGATCGCGCAGGTCGCTATGGGTGTCACGGTGGTCCCGTTTCAGAGACCGGTGCAGCCGCCGGTGTTGTCGGCGGGTCATGGAATACTCATGGGCGGCGTCATGCCGCGCTCCTAGATAATGGTGAGCCGCCTCATGGCCTTCATTGAGGTCGTTATGCACCTGAGAGTGGGGACGGGCATATTGCTCTTCGTTATCATGGGCAAGGACGGGAGACGTCCAGGCCAGCAGGCCAGCGAGAGGCACGACAAGGAAGGTGAGGGTGCGGACAGACGGTCGCATCGCAGAGTCCTTTCTCTGTCACTGACAGAGGGTCAACAGCATGAACGGGCAGCGTTGGGTACTATACCTCTCCTCTCTTTATGTAACCCATCGTGACGGGAAAGGTCGCGGGGAGGAGGAAGCGCAACGGGGGGAGTTCACAGGGCATTCTCCGCTCTGGGGAGAGAGGGAA